>LT599024.1 GCA_900079695.1 uncultured Alphaproteobacteria bacterium | reverse complement strand
GGCAAAACGGAACAGGTGGCATAGACCAGCGTGCCGCCGGATTTCAGATGCGGCCAGACGGCATCAAGAATTTCAGCCTGTAGCTTTGCCAGTTCGGTAATATCACGATCGCGGCGAAGCCATTTGATATCCGGGTGACGACGGATAACTCCGGTTGCAGAGCAGGGGGCATCTAACAGGATACGATCAAACTGCTGCTCGCCGCACCATTGTGCAGGGAAACGCCCATCACCCTGCTTAACCGTCGCTTTCATCCCAAGACGTTTCAGGTTGTCATAAACGCGGGAGAGTCGTTGTTCATCCACATCAACTGCCAGCACGTTTGCTTCGGGAGCCGCTTCGAGGATGTGGGTGGTTTTACCGCCTGGTGCTGCACACAGATCTAAAATGTGTTCGCCGTTTTGCGGAGCAAGGAAGGCCACGCATCCCTGAGCAGAGGCGTCCTGAACGGTGACCCATCCTTCATCGAACCCAGGAAGCGTATGGACCGGTGCTGCTGTTTCCAGACGGATGGCATTGGGATAGTCGGGATGAGTGAAACCTTTCATCCCGGCGTTTTCGAGCAATGCCAGCCAGTTGTCGCGCGTATGGTGTATGCGATTCACACGTAGCCACATCGGGGGGCGCTGATTGTTGGCATCAATAATCGCTTCCCATTGGGTGGGGTACGCCTTTTGCAGGCGTTTAAGTAGCCAGCCAGGGTGCAGAAAACGCGCGTCGCTGCTGGCGAATTCCGCGAGCAGTACTTCTTGTTGACGCTGGAACTGACGCAGAACACCGTTTATTAGCCCCTTAAGCTGCGGGCGCTTTATCGCTACGGCACCTTCGACCGTTTCCGCCAGCGCTGCATGTGGAGGAATTCGGGTATGCAGTAATTGATAGAATCCCACCATTATCAGGTAATGCACGGTGCGCTGTTTTCCCGTCATTGGGCGGGACATCAGTTTGTTGATCAACCAGTCGAGTTGCGACAGCGTACGCAGAACCCCAAAACAGAGTTCCTGTAGCAGCGCTTTGTCTTTATCGGAGACTTTTTGTTGTAGCGGCGGCAGGACATTACTCAGTGAATGCCCTTGCTCGACGACCTGTTCAACGGCCTGCGCCGCCATACTGCGTAAGTTAAGTTTCTTATTCATAACCGCAAAAATAAAAAGGCCCGGTAACACCGGGCGTTATCAGAAGTGACCGTCAGACCAGACGGTTGCCAGGAATGAACCATTCCCGACGTGAATTCAGAAGATCCTGGGCGCTCATCGCTTTTTTTCCGGCGGGTTGCAATGAGAGCAGGTTCAGGACTCCGTTGCCGGTCGCGACCTGAATGCCTTGTTTCGTGGCGTCAAGGATGGTTCCCGGTTCTGCCAGCGTCGGCGTCTCTATCACGGATGCCTGCCAGACTTTTACCGGCTGGCCGTCAATTTCCAGCCAGCTCATCGGCCAGGGATTGAATGCGCGAATGCAACGTTCCAGTTGTGTCGCAGAAAGCGACCAGTCGATGCGCGCTTCTTCTTTACTGAGCTTTTCTGCGTGAGTGACTAGCGATTCATCTTGCACTTGCGGATTTGCACGGCCCTCAGCTAACTGCTTCAGCGTTTCGATCAGCCCCTGCGGACCAAGATCCGCCAGCTTGTCGTACAGTGTGCCGCTGGTGTCTTGCGCGGTGATGGGGCAGGCGAGCTTATAGAGCATATCGCCCGTATCGAGACCCACGTCCATTTGCATAATGGTCACGCCCGTTTCGGCGTCCCCAGCCCAAAGAGAACGTTGAATGGGCGCCGCGCCGCGCCAGCGCGGCAGCAGCGAACCGTGGACGTTAATGCAACCGAGACGCGGCATATCCAGCACGGCTTTCGGCAGAATCAGACCATACGCGACGACGACCATAACATCTGCATTCAGGTCAGAAACCAGGTGCTGGTTTTCCTGCGGGCGCAAGGAAACGGGTTGGAAAACCGGAATGCCTTTTTCCTCTGCCAGCACTTTTACCGGGCTCGGCATCAGTTTTTTTCCCCGACCTGCCGGGCGATCGGGCTGGGTAAATACCCCGACGACGTGATGTTCAGAAGACAACAGCGCGTCAAGATGACGCGCTGCAAAGTCAGGTGTACC
>LT599023.1 GCA_900079695.1 uncultured Alphaproteobacteria bacterium | reverse complement strand
AAAAAACCCGCCCCTGACAGGCGGGAAGAACGGCAACTAAATGGTTATACCGTGACGTTTTCGTTGTAGGCCGGATGAGATGCTTTAGCGTCGCCATCCGGCAATCGAGCCGGGGCGCTTCGCTTACCCGGCCGACAATGAGTGAATATCTTTACACCCGCTCAAACACGGTCGCGATACCCTGACCCAACCCAATACACATCGTCGCCAGGCCGAACTGGACATCTTTGCGTTCCATCAGGTTCAACAACGTGGTGCTGATACGCGCGCCAGAACAACCCAACGGGTGACCGAGCGCGATCGCGCCGCCGTTAAGGTTGATCTTCTCGTCAATCTGCTCCATTAACCCCAGATCTTTAATACACGGCAGGATCTGCGCAGCAAACGCTTCGTTCATCTCAAACAAACCGATATCACTGGCCGAAAGCCCCGCTTTTTTCAGCGCCAGTTTCGACGCCGGAACCGGACCGTATCCCATGATGGAAGGATCACAACCGACCACTGCCATTGAGCGCACGCGGGCGCGTGGTTTCAGACCTAACTCGCGTGCACGACTCGCGCTCATCACCAGCATGGCGGCGGCACCATCGGAGAGTGCAGAAGAGGTTCCTGCGGTGACCGTGCCGCTGACCGGGTCAAACGCCGGACGCAGGGTAGATAACGCTTCAACCGTGGTTTCCGGACGGATCACTTCGTCGTAGTTAAACTGCTTCAGCACGCCATCGGCGTCATGCCCACCGGTTGGGATAATTTCGTTCTTAAACGCGCCGGACTGCGTGGCGGCCCAGGCGCGGGCGTGTGAACGTGCGGCAAAGGCATCCTGCATTTCACGGCTGATGCCGTGCATGCGTGAGAGCATCTCCGCCGTTAGTCCCATCATGCCCGCCGCTTTGGCGACGTTACGGCTCAGACCTGGGTGAAAATCGACGCCGTGGCTCATCGGCACATGGCCCATATGCTCCACGCCACCCACCAGACAGGCCTGTGCATCACCGGTCATAATCATTCGTGCGGCGTCATGCAATGCCTGCATGGAAGAGCCGCACAGACGGTTGACGGTCACCGCCGGAACGGAGTGTGGAACTTCCGCCAGCAGCGCCGCGTTACGGGCGATGTTAAAGCCCTGCTCCAGCGTCTGCTGCACGCAACCCCAGTAGATGTCATCAAGCGCCGCCGCTTCAAGCGCCGGATTACGCGCCAGAAGACTACGCATCAAATGTGCGGAGAGATCTTCCGCACGCACGTTGCGAAACGCGCCCCCTTTCGAACGGCCCATCGGGGTACGGATCGCATCAACAATTACAACCTGTTCCATTGTGACTCCTTAAGCCGTTTTCAGGTCGCCGACCGGACGGGCAGGCTCAACCGGGGGATAATACGGTTCGTTATGACGCGCTTTATTACGCAGACCTTCCGGAACGTCGTATAACGGACCGAGGTGCTGATACTGTTGCGCCATATCGAGATACTTCGCGCTGCCGAGCGTATCCAGCCAGCGGAACGCGCCGCCGTGGAACGGAGGGAAGCCCAGACCGTAAACCAGTGCCATATCGGCCTCTGCCGGACTGGCGATAATGCCTTCTTCGAGACAGCGCACCACTTCGTTGACCATCGGGATCATCATACGGGCGATAATTTCGTCTTCGCTGAAATCACGCTTCGCGTTACTGACGTCAGCCAGCAGGTCATCAACGGTGGCATCCTCTTCTTTCTTCGGCTTACCTTTGTTGTCTTCTTTATAGCGCCAGAAGCCCAGACCGTTTTTCTGACCAAAACGACTGGCGTCAAACAGCGCATCGATCGCGTCGCGATAATCTTTTTGCATCCGCTGCGGGAAGCCTGCGGACATCACGGCCTGCGCGTGATGCGCTGTATCAATGCCGACAACATCAAGCAGGTATGCCGGGCCCATCGGCCAGCCGAACTGTTTTTCCATGACCTTGTCGACTTTGCGGAAGTCCGCTCCGTCGCGCAGCAACTGGCTGAATCCCGCGAAGTAAGGGAACAGTACGCGGTTTACAAAGAAGCCAGGGCAGTCGTTCACCACAATCGGTGTTTTGCCCATTTTGCTTGCCCAGGCGACTACTTTCGCGATGGTTTCATCGGCGCTTTTCTCGCCACGAATGATCTCAACCAGCGGCATCCGGTGAACCGGGTTAAAGAAATGCATCCCGCAGAAATTTTCCGGGCGTTTCAGCACGCTTGCCAGTTCACTGATGGGAATGGTGGAGGTGTTAGAGGCCAGCACGGTATCCGGGCGAACCTTGTCTTCCGTTTCGGACAGCACCGCTTTTTTGACTTTCGGGTTTTCAACCACGGCTTCGACCACGATGTCCACGCGATCAAAACCGGCATAGTCC
>LT599022.1:4004500-4037368 GCA_900079695.1 uncultured Alphaproteobacteria bacterium | reverse complement strand
GCGGCGGTCGCTACCCCGCACCGGAGGGCCGCTTAATGCTCTCCCGCCGCCAACGCGCGATCCGCCGCCGCAACCTGTGGCGCCGCCTCCTCTCCATCCTCGCCGCACCCTTCGCGGTGCTGAAAGGCATTTGAATGAGCATCGAACGCATCACCGATCTGTGCCGCGCCTTCGCGGCGGCACGGCAGGACGTGGCCCAGGAGGTCGCGACCGCGCAGGCGCTGATCGACGCGATCAAGGCGAAGTACGCGCCCGAGATCGCCACCCGCACCGCCGCGATGGCGGCCGTCTACGACGAATTGCACGCCGCCATCGAGGCCGACCCCGCGCAGTTCACCAAGCGCAAGACCCTGGTGCTGTTCGGGGTCAAGGTCGGCTTCGTGAAGGGCCGCGGCAGGATGATCTGGAAGAAGTCCGAGCAGGTGGTGGCGGCGATCAAGCGGCTTCTGCCCGAGCAACAGGCGGTGCTGATCCAGACCAAGGAAGTGCCGGTGAAGGCGGCGCTCAACGCACTGCCCGCCGCCGATCTTCGCCGCATCGGCGTGACGATCGAGGACGCGGGCGACCAGGTGGTGATCGCCCCGCAGGACGGCGACCTCGACAAGATGGTCGCGGCCCTCCTCGGCGACCCCGCCACCGGCGACGACGACGCCCCGAGCGAGGAGGCCGCGTGATGTCCAACCTCCTGGTGCTCGACCGCCTCGACGACGCCCGCCTCCTTGCGAGGGTCAGCAACGATGGCCACTCCGCCTTGATCGTCGGCGTGGTGGAAATGCGCTCCGAGCTGCTGCTCCTCGCCGAGGATGTGATGGACCTCTGCGCGGAGTTGGCCGCCCCGAACGCCGAGACCGGCGACCTGATCGCCGAGCTCGCCGAAACCGCCGACGAGTGGGCGATTGCCCTGAGTGTCGACGGGGAGATGCTCGGCAAGCTGGCTTTCGACGATGTGCGCGCCGCCTTCGACGCACGCCCCGTCTTCGAGCCCGACGAAGGTTCGTCCTGCGCGGCATGCCCGATGATCGTTGCCGACACGCAGCTTGATGCTGGGATGACCGACCGCCCGTTCGCCATCGAGCCGGGCCTGCTGCCCCTCGCTGAACTCGGTCTGCGCTCTTTGGAAAAGGAGTGGCTGCAGATCATCAACAACAGGCCGAACCTCACCGACGAGGCATTCAAACGCCTCAAACAGGAACCCGTTGTCGCGAAACTGTTGTCCGATATCGCCGCCGCGAGTGCCGTTGTCACGGCGGCGAAGGCGGTGCGCTATGTGTGACTGCGTCAACGTGGTGAACGAGAAGCTCCGCCCCGGTGGGCACCAGCTCAACACCGCCATCACTTTCGATGGCAGGCCGGAAGTGCCGTTGATCTCGCTGATCCGTACCGACGCCTGGAAGCTCGAAACCCGACGCGGCCAGCCGTCGAGCTTCTGGCCGTCCTACTGCCCGTTCTGCGGCGAGAAGTACCCGGCCGCCGAGAAGGCGAAAGGCGGTGCGGCATGAGCAAGAAAGCTCCCTCCGGCGTCTATCTGGTGCCGGTGCTCGGCGGCGAGCCGGTGTACGTGCTCGCCCGTCATCCCAAGGGCGCGGCGATGGCGGCGACGATGGCGCTGCGCGGTACCGGCCGCGTCGTCGGCCTCACCCGCGACGTGCGCGAGGCCGATGCCTGCCAGCGATGGCGTTGCCTCAACCTGCCCACCGGCGGGCTCGAGGTGGCGTCATGACCTCCAACGTGGTCGAAAAAATCGACATGCCCTCCCGCCAGCGCCTGCCGAACCGGCGGCCGACGGTGATCGAGGAGGTCGAGGTGGGCGGCCTGCCGATGACGGTAACCGTCGGCCTCGACCCTGCCACCGGCGACCCGCGCGAGGTGTTCCTCGCGGGCGGCAAGGAAGGCAGCGCGTTCGACGCGATCGCCTCCGACGCCGCCGTAGTGCTCAGCATCGCGCTGCAGCACGGCGTCTCGGCCGAGACGCTCGCCCACTCGATCGCACGCACCCCGCTCGGCCCGACCCGCCCCGAGGATCTCGACGGCCGCCCGGTCCCCACCGTTCCCGCCTCGCCGATCGGCGCGGCGCTCGACGTGCTCACCCACACCGCCGCGCAAATCGCCGCAGCAGCCAGGGAGGATCATCATGGCGTTTGAAATCATCCTGCCCGCGCGAGGCCGGGCGATCCAGAGCGGCGTGACGGTGGCGATCCGCAAGTGTAGCGCCGATAGCCAGATGATCGTCATCGCGATGGGGCCGGACGTGCAGCTGAAATGCGGGTGGGTCCTGGGCGATCTGATCCTGCCGCGCCGGGGCACCGGGGAGGATCTCGGCAAGTTGCTGCTGACAAAAGGAGGCGAAGGCTACCGCCTGCGACAGATTGGCAGCTCCAAGGCGCTCAAGAAACCGCGCCTGTCGATCTCCCTGCCGCTCTGGCCCGGTCTCGCCAAGGAGGTGCAGTTCGCCAAGAGGTGCTCGTGGAAGGCTACTCCCGACGGGTTGCTGATCACGTTGCCCGAGTGGGCCGGTCGCCCGCCCAAGCGGTTCGACGACGCCAAGCGCGCCGCCTCGCCCGCAGCCAAACCCTATCCGGCCTTCTCGTGATGCCTGCCGCCGTCACCCCCGCCGAACTGCGCCACGCGCTCGCCGATCTGGCGATGCGGTCGGCGTCGTTCGCGCGGGGGCGCGGCAAGGGGCAGGCGCGCGCGCAGTTGCTCGTCGCTCTCTCGCTCGCCAACGCATACCTCGGGGCCGCCGACGCCCCCGCCGCGGAGATCCGCGACCCCGAGGCATGGGTTGAGAGCTACCTCGCCGCCGGTGGCGACTGGCAGCGGCTCGTCGCCGCCGTCAACCACGCCGCCCTCGATGGCGCCACTCGGAGGGTGTCCTGAGATGCCGACGTTCGCAGTCGACTTGTTGCCTTGGATTTCCAAGGACGATCTGGAGTGCCGAGACGTGCACCGTGAAAAGGAGCTGATCGCGCACGGAAACGATCAGTTCTCGATCGCCTGCCCCTGGTGTCGGCGCGAAACCGACAAGATTTGCAGTTACCGTGACGTCCGCGACGGCGAGGAATACGCAGTCCTCACCTGCCCGGAATGCGGGCGGGAATATGTGGTCGATCGGAACGAGAACGGTACCCCCTACGCTTGCGGCATCATGTCGGCGGCCGATCTCCGTTATCTGAACTGGCGGAAGTCGCGAGGTCTGCCCGGTTCCTACTGGGAGCTGACGCCATGACCCTCGATATGTTCCCGACCGCGCACCTTGCCGGGGTCCGTCCGCATAGCCGGTTCGCCTCATTCGCCGAGCAGGCTNGCTGCCGCCACCACCATTCCCGCCCTCGGCCCGTGGTAGGCCGGGGGGACCGGGAGGCGCGGCCGGTGGCCGACGCTGGCCGCCTCGCGCGCGCCGGTCGCGCCGCACCGGATGGGGGCCGATGATGGCCCGGCCCGGCGACACCACGCTCGACCTGTTCAGCTGGGAACCGCCCCAGCTGGTGAAGCGGTTCGCGCCGGAGATCACCCGCGGCGCATCCATCCGGTCAATGTCGGCGCGCGCGGTCAGCGCGGCGATGAAGGATTCCGGCAAAACCCGGGCCGAGATCGCCGAGCAGATGAGCGACATCCTCGGCGAAGACATCACCGAGAACATGCTCAACGCCTACGCCAGCGAGGCGAAAGAGGCCCACACGATCCCGCATCACCGGCTCCATGCCCTGGCGCTGGCAACGCTCGACCCGCGCCTGTTGCAGCCGACGGCCGAGGCGATCGGCTGTGCGGTGATCGACGAGCGGTACCTGCCCTGGGTCGAGGTCGGCCAACTCGCGGACAAGAAAGACGAGATCGACCGCGCGTTCGACGCGACGCGGCGCGCGGCGCGGAGGGGGATGCGATGACGAAGGAATGGTACACGGCGGCGGAGCTCGCCGAAATGAACCTGCCCGGACTGGCTTCGACCCGCCGGAACATCAGCGAGAACGCCAAGCGATCAGGCTGGAAATCCCGCCCGCGCAAGGGCCGCGGCGGCGGAGTCGAGTATCACCTGTCGTCGCTCCCGGCGACGGTGCAGGCGAAGCTGATCGTCCGTTCAACGGCCGTTGAAAAGGCCGACAAGCCCGAGCGTCGCACCGACGACGCGGCGCGCGCCGCCCGCTGGGCGCATTACGACAGCCTGCCCGATAACCGCAAGGCCAAGGCCAAGGAGCGCCTCGCGATCCTGCAGGAGGTGGAGACCCTTCGCCTCGGCGGCATGCCGGTGGACATCGCCGCGCAGCAGATCGCGGCGCTCCGCTGCGTCGGGCTTTCCACCATCCACCTGTGGCGTGCCCGGGTTGCCGGGGTGCCGAAGGCGGACTGGCTGCCGTATCTCGCCGACCACTACACCGGCCGCACCGCGATCACCGAGTGCTCCCCGGACGCCTGGGAGATGCTGAAGTCCAACTATCTCCGCCTCGACCGCCTCAACTTCGGCGAGTGCTATCGGCAGGTGCTGCGCGCCGCGAAGGTTCACGGCTGGACGATGCCCTCCGAGCGGACGCTGCTGCGCCGCCTCACCGCGACGGTTCCGCCCGCGGTGATCGTGCTGGCCCGCGAGGGCCGTGACGCGGTGGCGCGGATGTACCCGGCGCAGGAGCGCGACCGCTCGATGTTCCACGCGATGGAGGCGGTCAACACCGACGGCCACACCTGGGACGTGTTCGTGAAGTGGCCCGACGGCGAGATCAGCCGCCCCTGCATGGTCGGCTTCCAGGATCTCTACTCGGGCAAGCTCCTGAGCTGGCGCGTCGATCGCTCGGAAAACACCTGGGCGGTTCGGCTGGCCTGGGGCGACATGGTCGAGCAGTACGGGATCCCCGAGCACTGCTACTTCGACAACGGCCGCAGCTTCGCGAGCAAGTGGCTCACCGGCGGCGTGCCCAATCGCTACCGCTTCACCGTCCGCGACGAGGAGCCGATCGGCATCGTCACGCAGATGGGGACGAAGGTGCATTGGACCACGCCCTACCACGGTCAATCCAAACCGATCGAGCGCTACTGGCGCGACCTGGCGCAGAACGTCGCCCGCCATCCGGCCTTCGCCGGGGCGTGGACCGGCAACAACCCGATGGCGAAGCCGGAGAACTACGGCTCCAAGGCGGTGCCGATCGACAAGTTCCTTGAGGTGGTCGCCTCCGAAATCGCCGAGCACAACGCCCGCCCCGGCCGCGACACCCGCGTCTGCCGCAAGGTGCTGAGCTTCGACGAAGCGTTCGAGGGCAGCTACGCCCAGTCGGCGGTCACCCGCTGCACCGACGAACAACGCCGCCTCTGGCTGCTCGCCGCCGAAGGCATCCACGTCAGCCGCACCGACGGCGTGGTGAAGCTGATGGACAACCGCTACTGGGCCGAATGGCTGCACATGCACCTGGGCGAGAAGATCGTCGCCCGCTTCGACCCCGAAGCCCTGTGGGATGGGCTGGAGATCTACCGCCTCGACGGCGCGTATCTCGGCCACGCCGATTGCGTCGAGGCCGCCGGGTTCGCCGATGCCGATGCTGCCCGGGAGCATGGCCGCCAGCGCCGCCGCTGGCTGCGCGCCCAGCGCGACATGCTGGACGCCGAGCGGCGCATGTCGCCCGCCGCCGTTGCAGCGCTGATCCCGCCAAGCGTCGCGGCGCCCGCCCCGACCGGGACCGTCGTCGCCCTGCCGCGCCCGGTTCACGATCTCCGCCGCACTCCGGTGCAGACCCTCACCCCGGCCCAGGAAGCTCGGCGCGCGGCGATGGTCCACGAGTTCCCGACGCCCGCCGCGCCCCTCAGCGTCGCCGACGAAAAACGCCAGCGGTTCGCCCGCGCCCAGGCTGCCGAGGCCATCCTCGCTGCTGGGGAAACCCTGCCGGACACCGAAGCCCGGTGGCTGGCCGCCTACCAGAACCTACCGGAATACCGCGCTCTCGCGGCCGTCGAAGCGGCTTCTGCCGCCGAGACCGCCTAGCGCCAAGAAAAATGCCCCGGCGCGAACCGGGGCAGATCAGTCAATACCAATCGGAGACGAATATGTCCGCCACCTCTGAATCCGTCAATGCCTACGCGAACCTCGCGAACGTCGCGCTGTTCGTCGAACTCCTCGAGCGCGTCACCTCCCGCCATAGCGACCTCCCCGGTCTCGGTGTGTTCTACGGCTGGGCCGGTCTCGGCAAGACCAGGTCCGCCACCAAGGCGGCGCACATCCATCACGCCTATTACGTCGAGGTCGGCGAGAGCTGGACCAAGGCGAAGTTCTGCAAGGCTCTGCTGATTGAACTGGGGCTTGAGGCCAAGGCCAAAGGCACGGTCGCCGACATGATCGACGCGATCGTCATCAGCCTGATGCATACCTCCCGCCCGCTGATCATCGACGAGTTCGACCACATCGTGCGGCGCGGCTACGTCGAGACGATCCGCGAGATCCACGACAAATCGGGCGCACCGATCGTGCTGATCGGCGAGGAGCAGTTGCCGTTCAAACTGCAGCAGTGGGAGCGTTTCCACAGCCGGATCCTCGACTGGGTCGCGGCGCAGCCCTGCGACGCTCACGACGTGCTGGCGCTCGCGCCGATCTACGCGCCCGGCATCGCCCTGGCCGACGACATGGTGCAGCTGCTGCTCACCCGCACCAAGGGCTACACCCGCCGCGTCGCGGTCAACCTCGCGCGCGTCGCCGAGGTAGCGATGCTCGAAGGCTGGACCGCGATCGACGCCAAGACCTGGGGCAACCGGCCGCTCTACACCGGCGACGCGCCGACCCGGAGGATCGTCTGATGGGTCGCCACGCTGCCGACGTCTTGGCCCGGCTCAACATCCGTGTTCCGCGCGGCAACCAGGCCTACTGGGAGATCATCCGCGAGCTGCGGCGCTTCACGATCACCGACATCGAACAGCGCTGCAACGTCGACCGTCGCGTGATCGGCGACTACGTCC
This sequence comes from uncultured Alphaproteobacteria bacterium, assembly GCA_900079695.1. Taxonomy (NCBI): domain Bacteria; kingdom Pseudomonadati; phylum Pseudomonadota; class Alphaproteobacteria; species uncultured Alphaproteobacteria bacterium. The sequence continues at coordinate 4,030,441 of LT599022.1, read as the reverse complement.
GCCGCCTCGCCAAGGCGGGGGTGGTGATCACCGACGGCAAGACCGGCGACGCCGTCGTCTACCGTCTGGTCGCGGACCAACCCGACGCTCCCGCGGTGCGCCGCGATGGCACCCTAACCACGCCGCCCGGCCTTGGGCAGGAGCGGATGTGGCGCAGCATGAAGATGCTGAAGACCTTCGACGCGGCCGAACTGGCCGCGGCGGCGTCGATCGACGACGTCCCGGTCTCTCTGGAAACCGCGAAGAACTACATCACCCACCTGCTTCGTGTCGGCTATTCGATCACAGCAGGCACAGCTCGCGCTCCTGCTCACGGCGCGGCGGGATCCCGCGGCAATTGGATTTCGGGTCGGTGCAGTCCTGGCCGCCGCTGTAGTGCCAGCGGAGGATCTCGTCGCAGGCGTTAGGATCTCCGGCGTTGAGTTTGCGGATCAGAGTTGAGCGGCGACAGGCGGAAAGGCCGATGTTGTAGCAAAGCGAGGTGATCGCGGCGTGGCGCGCGGGCGACATCGGCGCGGTGACCATCTCGTCGACGGCGGCGAGCCGCTTGCCGATTTCGGACGCGAAGAGGCGGGCGCATTCCGCCTCGGTGGCGGTCTGTCCCGGCTTCACTCCCTCGGTGATGCCGTTGCAGATCGTCCAGACGCCAGCACCGTCCTGGAAGGATTCAAGCGTCAGTCCCTCTTTCTCGCCCACGAACGCGGTGGCGATGACGACGGCGGTGGCGCCAGCGGTGACGAGAGAGAGGATGGATTTCGGTAGGCGCGCCATCAGCCGACCCACCCGAAATGCGCGGCGACCGACCAGAGCGCGCGGGCGATCAGATAACCCACGCTGACGACGAACAGCACCGCCCCGGAGATTCCGTATCGGGCACCGGCCGCGACCGAGCGCCCCTCGGGATCCGAGAGGCACAGCACCGCATAGCCAGAGATGAACAGGCTGACGACGAAGGCGAAGAAGGCGTAGGCAAGCATGGCGTCCCCCGATTGGAGTAACGCTACGGTCGCACGCGGGCCGCCTGTGGGGAGGCCGGACAGATGTCAGGGGATCATGGAAAAGGGCACCGCTGGGGTGCCCGTCGCGTAACCATCGCGCAGCGAAGGCCGCGCGTCTAGAACAATTTGCCCTGGTCCTCGTCGTCGCGGCGGTTGCGGTGGCGCCGCACCGTGCGTTCGTGGACCCCGGCCCGGGCGGCGGCTTCGGGAGCCGAACACCCCTCGTCGATCGCGGCGCGGATCGTCGCCCACACCCGCCCGCGAGTGCCGCCGAGCGGGCCGAGGGGGATCAGCAACGCGCCGCCCCCCAGCCGCCGCGCGATCGCCGCCGCCGCCTCGGCTCCCACCGCCACCACCAGCCAGTGTTCGGGAGGCAGGTGATCGGGCGTCGGGATGTAGGCTACCCGGCCGCCGCGCGCGGCCGCGACCTGCAGCGCAGCGGAAACGCCCGCCACCTCGGCGATGTCGCCGAGCACGCCGGGCAGATCCTGCGGCAGGAGAGTGGAGCTCATCCGAGCCTCGGCGCGGGAACGACGGTGACGACGCAGCGCAGGCGGGCGTCGTAGAGCACCCGGCAACGCTGGCGCGGCAGGCGCACGGGGAACCAGTAGCGGTCGACGCCCGGCACCTCCCACGCCGCCCGCAACCGCTCGATCGCCGCCTCAAGGCGGACCACCGCGCCGACGTCGATGTCGACGCCGCGTTCCTCGGCGCGGATCAGCGCGTGGGTCTGGCAGCGCAGGCGCAGAACCTCAGGAGTGGTGGCAATGGCGTCCATCATGCCTCCTTCCGCGCGGCTGCCTTATCGANCGCTTCGACCAGGACTTCGAGACCAAGGTCCGCGAGACGGTCGCCAAGGAGGAGCGCGAGAAAGCCGCGGCCGCCGTCGCCACCGTGGCGAAGGAGGCCGGGCTTTCCGAGGAAACCGCCGCCACGATCCGTGCCAAGATCTTCGGGGCGAAGTGATGGACGCGCCATTCACGGCTCCGACCTCCGCCGATCCGCCGTCGGTGTTCCTGCGCTACCAGCAGGAGCTGATGGAGACGGTCTCGGCCGAGACCCTGATCGCGGTCGAGAAGTCGCGCCGCACCGGCTATTCGTGGGCCGCCGCCGCGATTGCCACGCTGTTCGCCGCCAAGCGCCGCGACCAGGGCGGCATGAACGTCTACTACATGGGCTACAACCTCGAGATGGCCCGGGAGTTCATCGGCTACGTCGCCGAGTGGGCGAAGGCGATCGACCCGGCGGCGAGCGCGGTTGGCGACTACCTGTTCCCCGATCCCGACAAGCCCGATGCCACGATCCAGGCGTTCCGCATCACCTTCGCCTCCGGCTTCAAGGTGGTGGCGCTGCCGTCGGTCGCCCGCGCGCTGCGCGGCATGCAGGGCCTGGTGATCCTCGACGAGGCGGCGTTCCACGACGATCTTGATGAGGTGTTGAAGGCCGCCTTGGCGCTCCTGATCTGGGGCGGCAAGGTGCTGGTGATCTCCACCCACGACAGCGAGGGGAACCCCTTCAACGCGCTCCTCGAGGAGATCCGCGGCGGCAAGAGACCCGGCAAGGTGCTGCGCTGCACCTTCGACGACGCGCTGGCCGACGGCCTCTACAAGCGGATCTGCTACGTCCAGGGCAAGCCGTGGTCGCCCGAAGCCGAGGCGGCCTGGCGGGCGCAGATCGTCAAGCAGTACGGCGATGCCGCCGACGAAGAGCTGTTCTGCATCCCGCGCAAGGGCGGCGGCTCCTACTTCAACATGTTGCTGGTCGAGGCCGCCGCCTCCGATCTCATCCCGGTGCTGCGCCTCACTCTGCCGCCGTCGTTCGCCGAGTTGCCGGAGCACCTGCGCCGCGCCGAGATCGACGACTGGATCGGCGACCAGCTCGACCCGGTGCTGCGCACCCTGGTCGCCCGCGACCCCTCGGTGTTCGGCTTCGACTTCGGCCGCCACGCCGACCTCTCGGTGTTCTGGCCGACGCAGATCCGCCCCAACCTCAGCCTCGCGACGCCGTTCACCCTCGAGATGCGCCAGGTGCCGTTCGAGCAGCAGAAACAGGTGCTCTGGCATGCGATCCGGCGCCTGCCGCGGTTCCGCGCGGGCAAGATGGACGCGGGCGGCAACGGTGCGTGGCTCGCCGAGGTGACCTGGCAGAAGTTCGGCGCGGCGATCGAGCAGGTGAAGTTCTCGGCCGACTGGTACCGCGACAACATGCCGCCGCTCAAGGCCGCGTTCGAGGAGCGCGCCTTCTCGGTGCCGCTCGATCGCGAGACCCTCGACGATTTGCGCCTGGTGCGGACGGTGGGCGGCATCGCCCGAGTGCCGGATCTGCGCCGCAAGGAAGCCGGACAGCAAGTCACCCGCCACGGCGACGCGGCGATCGCCGCCGCGCTGGCGCATGCCGCCAGCCGCGCCGATCCGGTCGACTACGGCTATCAGCCGGTCGCCTCGGACCCCACCGGGCCGCGCGGGCGGGATGACGACGACTTCGACGACGACGCGGTGGGTACCGCCGCGCAAATCAGGAGATCCTGGTGATGGCCGAAAAGAAACCCGGGCTGGTGTGGCCGGACGGCACGCCGCTCCGCCGCGAGACGCTCAAGGAGGAAGTCGCCACCGTCACCGGCGTGCGCACCATCCTCTCCGGTCACCCGGCGCAGGGGCTGACGCCGCAGCGCCTGGCCGCGGTACTGCGGGAAGCCGAGGACGGCGACCCGACCCGGCAGATGGAGCTGGCCGAGGAGATCGAGGAGCGGTTCCTGCACTATCAGGGCGTGATCGGCACCCGCAAGCGCCAGGTCTCGCAGCTGCCGATCACGGTGATCGCCGCGGCCGACGACGCCCAGTCGGTGGCCGACGCCGATCTGGTGCGCGAGTTCCTCTCCCGCGACACCCTCCAGTCCGAGCTGTTCGACATCCTCGACGCGGTCGGCAAGGGGTGGAGTTTCACCGAAATCGTCTGGTCGACCGGCTCCGGCCGCTGGATGCCCGAGCGCCTGGAATGGCGCGATCCGCGCTGGTTCCGCCCCGATCCCGCCGACGGCCGCACGCCGCGCATGCTCGGCGAAGGCGGCGCGCTGGAACCGCTGGCGCCCTACAAGTTCATCGTTCACACCACCGCCGCAAAGTCGGGCCTGCCCCTGCGCGGCGGCCTGATTCGCGGCATCGCCTGGTGGTACCTGTTCCTGGCGTTCGACATCTCCGACTGGGTACAGTTCCTCGAGCGCTACGGCCAGCCGATCCGGATCGGCAAATATGGCCGCGGCGCGACGGCGGACGAACAGGCGACCCTGCTCAGGGCGGTGCGCAACATCGCCGCCGACGCTGGGGCGATCATCCCCGAGGGGATGCTGATCGAGCTGGTCGAGGCGAAGATCTCCGGCTCGATCGACGCCTTCGAACGGTTCGCGGGGTTCGCGAACGGGGAGGTTTCGAAAGCGGTGCTCGGCCAGACCGGCACCACCGAGAACGGCCCCTACGCCGGAACCGCCCGGGTCCACGACGAGGTGCGCGGCGACATCGAGCGCGCCGACGCCGGACTGCTCGCCTCGACCCTCAACCGCGACCTGGCGCGGCCGCTGATCGACCTCAACGTCGGCCCGCGCAAGGCGTATCCGCGCCTGCAGATCGGCCGCCCCGAGGAGGTCGACGTCGCGACGATGGCCGACGCACTCAACAAATTGGTGCCGGTCGGCCTCAAGGTGCAGATGAGCGAGGTGCGGGACAAGCTCGGGTTCGCCGACCCGGACCCCAAGTCCGAACTGCTCGCGCCCGCCGCCCAGCCGCAGCCGGTGCCGCCGCCCGCCTCGGCGGCCGCGATCGCCGCCGCGGCCCTGCCGGGCGAGGGCGGCGACGCGATCGAGCGGCTCGCCGACCAGGTGGTCGACGCGGGCTGGGAGGAGATGACCGATCCGCTGATCAAGGAGATCGAACGCCTCGCCGCCGCCAGCGCGAGCGCCGAGGCGTTCCTCGCGGCGCTCCCCGGCCTCGCCGCCGCGATGCCGGTCGACACGCTCGCGACAAGCCTCGGGCGTTGCCTGTTCGCGGCGCGCGCCGCGGGCGCGGGCGGCCTCGACATCGGCAACGGCCCGGCGGAACCCGGCCATGCCGGTTAGCCTGCAACCTCTGCCCGACGCCGCCGCGATCCGCGCCCTCAAGGCGCGGGGCGCAACCCTGCTCGAGTCCTGGGACTGGCAGGATGTTGGAAGTGAGGTTCACAAGCAGGCATGGACGGTGGCGAAGTCGGCGGGGTTCGACATCCTCGGCGACGTCCACGCCAGCCTCGAGGAGGCCCTCGCCAACGGCGAGACCTTTCCATCCTGGGCGAAGCGGATCCGCCCGACCCTCGCCGAGAAGGGCTGGTGGGGCCGCAAGGAACTGGCCGACCCGGTGACCGGCGAGGTGCGCGAGGTGCAGCTCGGCAGCCCCCGCCGTCTGCGGACGATCTACGACACCAACATGCGGGTCAGCCACGCCCAGGGCCGATGGGAGCGCACCGAGCGCCTGGCGGCGCGACGGCCGTATCTGCGCTACGTCGCCACCCTCGACGAGCGCACCCGCGCCAGCCATCGCAGCTGGCACGGCACGGTGCTGCGCTGGGACGATCCGTGGTGGGACACCCACTACCCGCCGAACGGCTGGCGCTGCCGCTGCTCGACGGTGCAGCTCGGCGAGGCCGACCTGAAACGCTACGGCTTCACCCCGACCGACCCGGCGCCGAACGACGGTCCCGGCCGGGTGTGGACCAACCCGCGCACCGGCGAGACCCAGGTGGTGCCGCCCGGCATCGACCCGGGATGGGCGCACAATCCCGGCCGCCGCCCCGACATCGCCCAGCGCACGGTGACCAAGCTCGCGCCGTTGCCACCCGCGATCGCCTCCCAGGCGCCGACGGCGGACCCTGGTCTGATCCCGCGCCTCGCGCACGAACACGCGGACTGGGTCGACGAGATCTCGGCGGCGATGCGGGCGAAGGGCGAGGTCCGTTCGGTCGGCCTGCTCTCCGACGACGTCGTCGCCGGGCTCGACCGCCTCGCCACCGAGGGCGTGAAGGGCGCGCGGGTGCCGCGATCGGCGGTGATCACGCTCGGCGACACCAACGCGGTGCATTGGCTGCGCGACGCGAAGGCCGCGGCGCGCACCGCGCAGGGGCTGCCGAAGGCGTTGACCGAACTCGATCTGAAGCGTCTGCCCGGCATGCTCGCGGTTCCCGAGGCGGTGCTGTGGGACACGCAAACCGAATCGCTGCTCTATGTGTTCTCGCCGACCGATCCCGTCGACGGCGGCGGGCGCAAGGCGAAGGCGGTGGTTCGCATCGACAGCGTCGTGGCGATCGCGCGGGAGCGCCGCCTCGGCAACCCGGTCACCACCGGCGGCTACGAGCAAGTCCACAATCTGCGGAGCAAGCGGTATCGACTGATCTCGGGGAAAATCTGATCCGCCGCGGTGGGAACGCGACCCCCACCTTGCCGGGCCGAAGCCGAGCTACCGTAGCAGCGCTTTCACGGTCTCGCGGCGGATCCAGATCAATATAACCCCGACCCCCGGAAAAATCCACGCACAGGCGCAAGGGCGTGGCGAACGTCCCACGACAGCCCGAAAGGCCGAGATTGCGCTGCTGCCCCGTTCAATGGCCGTTCAATGGCCGCGATAACGAGAGCTTCGGGGCAAAAGTGAAGGGCTGGACGAGGAGAACGGGCTGGCGTAGGCTCTGACCGTCGCCGATCGGCCCGACACCGTTCTCCGATAGCACATCCCCTGACACCTGTCCGTCTCATGCGGCCCGCCCCTGGGCCGTACTCTGCCCCTCGACCAGATCGAGGGGTTTTTCATGTTCCGCACCGCCGCCGCCGCCGCATTCGAGCTTTCCGTCATCGACGGCAAGGCCCCCGAATGGATCAAGGCGATGCCGCTCGGCGAGATCGTCGCTCGCGACGGTCGCAAGTGGCATCTCCGGGGCACCGCCGCCGCGCAGGCGGTGGTCGACCGCACCCGCGCCTGGTACGGCAACGCCGAACCCTTCGTCGATTACGACCACCAGATCGTTCCCACCCTGACCCGCGAGCCCGGCGCGACCGCCAAGGCGGCCGCCTGGGTGAAGGAACTCGAGGTGCGCGCCGACGGCATCTACGCCCGGGTCGAATGGACACCGGCAGCGGCGGCGGCGATCGCTGCGAAGGAATATCGCTATGTGAGCCCGTACTTTCTCCACGACGACGCAGGCGCCGTGACCGCCCTCGTCAACATCGCGCTGGTCAACCGTCCGGCGCTCGATCTGCCCGCCCTCGCGGCGGCCGACCTCCCCACCAACCAGGAGTCCACGATGGACCTCAAAGTCCTGTTGGCCGCGCTCGGGCTTTCCGAGACCGCGACCGAGGAGGATGTGCGCAAGGCCGCCACGGCCGCCGCCGCCTCCGTCAAAGCTCTCGCTGCCGCCACGGCGGCCGCCGGGCTTCCCGAAACCGCCAAGGCCGAGGATCTGACCGCGAAGATCGGCGAGCTGGTCAAGGCCTCCGCCGAGAAGTCGGCCGCGGCCTCCGCCGTCGATCCCACCCAGTTCGTGCCGCGTGAGATGTTCGACAGCCTGTCGTCGCAGGTGAAGTCGATGCAGGAGACCGCCGCCACCGCCGCCGCCACTCAGGCGGTCGACGGCGCGATCGCCGAGGGCAAGGTCGCCCCGGCCCAGCGCGACTGGGCGCTCGGCTACGCGGGCAAGGATCTGGCGGGGTTCCAGGCGTTCGCCGCCGCCGCGCCGAAGATCGTCGGCGCGTCCGCCGCTGCGGCCCTGCCGCCCGGCGACAAGGCGGCCACCGCCGCCGGTCTTTCCGCGGAAGAGGCCGCGGTCGCCGCGGCGCTCGGCATCTCTCCGGCGGACTACGCCAAGAACCGGGAGGGCAACTGACATGACCGCGCTCACCACCGGCCGCAACACCCCCTCGCGTGACGGCGTCACGTTCGAGGCCCCCGTCGCCGCGGGCAAGGTGATCTACGCCGGGGCTCTCGTATGCCTCGATGCGGACGGCAACGCTACCCCCGGCGCCACCGCCACCACGCTCAAGGGCGCGGGCCGCGCCGAAGACACCGTCACCAACGCGGGCGGGGCCGCGGGCGACGTGACGGTCCCGCTCCGCCGCGGCGTCTTCCGCTTCGCCAACGCGGGCGACGTCACCCGCGCCCACATTCGCGCGTCCGCCTACGCGGTGGACGATCAGACCGTGTCGGCCTCCAGCGCCACCAACACCCGCTCGGTCATCGGCACCATCGAGGACGTGGACGCCCAGGGCGTCTGGGTCCGCATCTGACGAGGAACCCGACATGATCATCAATCGCGCGACCCTGCTGGCGGCCAACACCGGCTTCAAGGTCATCTTCAACAACGCGTTCTCTGCCGCCGCGTCGGACTACGAGAAGCTGGCGATGGTGGTGCCGTCGTCGACGGCGCAGGAAACCTACGCCTGGCTCGGCTCCACCACCCGCTTCCGCGAGTGGGTCGGCGACCGCGTCATCCAGAACCTCGGCACCCACGACTTCACCATCAAGAACAAGTCGTTCGAGGCCACCATCGGCGTCAGCCGCGACACCATCGAAGACGATTCGATCGGCGTCTACACCCCGCTGTTCCAGCAGCTCGGCCAGGAGGCCAAGACGCACCCCGACGAACTGGTGTTCGCGCTGCTGAAAGCTGGTTTCGCCACCAAGTGCTACGACGGCCAGTACTTCTTCGACACCGACCACCCGGTGATCGGCGCCGACGGCGCGGTGGTCTCGGTCTCCAACATGCAGGCGGGTTCGGGTGCTCCGTGGTATCTGCTCGACGCGACCAAGGCGGTCAAGCCGATCATCTTCCAGAAGCGCCGCGACTATCAGTTCATCGCGATGGATCAGCTCACCGACGAGGCGGTGTTCTCCCGCAAGGAGTTCCGCTACGGCGTCGACGCGCGCGCCAACGTCGGCTTCGGCCTGTGGCAGGTGGCCTACGCCTCCAAGGCCGATCTCACCGCCGACAACCTCAACGCCGCGATCGCCGCGATGCAGTCGCTGAAGGGCGACAACGGCAAACCGCTCAACATCCGCCCGAGTCTGCTGGTGGTGCCGCCGCAGCTGCGCGCCAAGGCGCTCACGCTGGTGAAGGCCGAGACCATCGAGAGCACCACCAACATCAACCGCGACGTCGTCGACGTGCTGTCGACCTCGTGGCTGGCGTAACGGAGGGCTGAAACATGGCTGCGAAAAAGCCCGAAGACACCACCGCCCCGGCCGCCCCCGTGGCGGAGCCCGTTGTCGGCGAAGCCGCCGCGGCCCCCGAGCCGGTTCCGCAAGCCGAAGCGGCCGACGTCCCGGTGGCGACGCCGATCACCACGCTTCCGGCCCTGCGCGTCACCGCCAAGGTCGCAGGCTTCCGCCGGGCGGGCCTCGCCTGGCCGGATCAGCCGGTCACGGTTCCGCGCGGCGCTCTCTCGGCCGACCGGATCGAGCAGATCAAGGCCGAGCCGATGCTGGTGGTGGAAGAGATCGCGGCGCCGGTCTGACACCGACCCTCGCCAACGCAGCCGGGGGCATCCGGCCGCGGGCGGCACCGCAACCCCTCGGTGCCGCCATTTCCGAACCCCCTTTCAACAGGCGTTGAACGATGGCTTACGCGACCCAGGACGATCTGATCAGCCGCTTCGGCGAAGACGAGATCCGCGGCCTCTCCGATCGGGCGCGCACCGGCGCGATCGACGCCGCGGTGGTCGCCAAGGCGATCGCCGACGCCTCTTCGACGATCGACAGCTACCTCGGCGCCCGCTATCGCCTGCCGCTCGCCGAGATCGACCCGCGCCTGACGCGTATCGCCGCCGATCTCGCCCGCCGCTACCTCTATTCCGAGCGCGCCACCGACGAGGTGTTGGCGATCGAGAAGCGCGCCCTCGACTGGCTGCGCGACGTCGCCAACGGCAAGGCGGTGATCGCGGTGCCGAGCAACGCGCCGACGCCGTCGGGCATGGTGGTGATGGTCGAAGAGTCGCGCCCGGTGTTCCGCGACCGGCGCAACCGGATCGGGGGCTGGTGATGGCTGGCGTCTCCCTCGAAATCGCCCTCGACGACATCCTCACCGGCGAGACCCTGGCGCGGATCGAGGCGGCGGTCGCCGACATGACCGAACCGTTCGACGACATCGGCGACGCCCTGGTGACCTCGACCAAGATGCGCTTCGAGACCGGCGTCGGCGCGGACGGCAAGCGCTGGCCGGTCTCCCTGGCGGCGCTCCGCCGTGGCGGGCAGACCCTGATCGACCAGCGCCATCTCTACGATTCCATCGTTCACGAACCCGACCGTCACGGCGTTTCGGTCGGGTCGAACATGGCCTACGCGCGGATCCATCAGCTCGGCGGCAAGGCCGGTCGCGGGCACGCGATCACCTTCCCGGCGCGCCCGTACCTCGGCGTCGACGACGCCGACGCGGCGATGATGGTCGAGACCGTCGAGGGTTTCCTGCGGAGGGCGATCGCGTGAGCACCCCGCAGGACGTCGTCGACAAGGCCATCGCCGCGATCCGGGCCGCGCTGCCCGAGTTGCGCGAGGTCGCCGAACACCCCGGCCGCTTCGACCTGGACGAGGCCAAGCGGATCTTCGCCGCCGTCCCGGGGGTGCGGGTCGCCTTCCTCGGCGTGTCGCACTTCGAACGGGACCCGGCGGGCTACCTCGATGCGGTCTGTACGTTCGCCGCGGTGATCGCCACCAACGCCTCGGGCCAGCAGGCCCAGTCCGCCGCCAGCTTCGCCGCCGCGATCGCCTGCGCGATCGCCGTGCTCGCCGACCGCAACGACTGGGGCCTCGACGGCGTCGACGCCGCCCAGGTGACGCGGATCGACAACCTCTACGGCGCCGCCGTCGACAGTTTCGGCCTCGCCCTCTGGGGCGTCGCCTGGAGCCAGATCGTCCGCCTCGGCGAGGATGCCTTCTTCGCGGAGGGCGTGGTGCCGAGCCGGATCTACGTCGGCATCCATCCCGCGACCGGCGCGGCCCACAAGGCGAACTACGAGGACGTGCGCACCGGGGAGGCTCCCGATGCTTGATCTCGCCCTGCGCATCACCGAGCTCGAGCGCCGCGTCGCCAACATCGTCCGGATCGGCGCGGTCTCCGACGTCGACGTCGCCGCCGCGCGCGCCGTCGTCTCGATCGGCAGACTCACCACCGCGCCGCTGCCGTGGCTCACCCGCCGCGCCGGGGCCGACCGCGACTGGTGGGCGCCGTCGGTCGGCGAGCAGGTGCTGGTGCTGGCGGTCGGCGGCGATCTGGCGCAGGGGGTGATCCTCCCCGCGCTCTATGCCGACGCCGCCCCGGCCCCGGCCGATTCCGGGAGCGTCCACCGCACCGTCTACGCCGACGGCACGCTGTTCGAGCACGACAGCGCCGCCAAGATCACGCGCCTCTCCGCCCTCGATGCCGAGGGCACGCTGATCCTCGAGGCGAAGACCATCGTTCTCCGCACCGGCGAGGGCGGCACCTATCACCTCGACCACGCCGGTTACGCCCAGCGCCTGACCCACCTCGGCGGCCCGGCCTTCGAGACCGAGACCTGGCACGCCGGAGCGGTGGTCACCGGCCTGCCCGACAACGGCTTCAGCCCTCCCAAAGTCACCATCGACGACGAGGAACCCTGATCATGGACACCAAGACCTACACCATCCTTCAGACCACGCCGCGCCTCGGCAAGGCGGGCGACACCGTCACGCTCACGCCGAAGGCCGCGAAATACTGGCTGATGGCGGGCGTGATCGCCGAACCCGCCCCCGCCAGGAAGGGCAAGTAACCGATCATGGCGGGCGTCGTCGGCATGTCGCGCACTACCGGGAAGCCGGTCGCGGGGATCGATCACCTCTGGCAGTCGATCGCCGATATCCTCGGCACGCCGATCGGCAGCCGGGTGATGCGGCGCGACTACGGCTCCCGCCTGTTCGAACTGCTCGACCGCCCGGTCAACGCCGAACTCCACGTCGAGATCTACGCCGCGATCGCCGAGGCCCTCGACCGTTGGGAGCCGCGCTTCCGCCTCACCTGGTGCAAGGTGGTGGAGATCCTCTCCACCGGCCACGTCACCGTCGATCTGCGCGGCGTCTACCTGCCCGACGGCAAGGAGATCAGCCTCGAGGGAGTGGTGGCATGACGCTCTTCGTGGACGTCGACCTCTCCAGCCTGCCGAAGCCCGACGTGGTCGAGGCGCTCGACTACGAGACGATCCGCGCCGCGCAGATCGCCGACGTGATCGCCCGCTATCCCGACTACTCGGCCGAGGCGCTTGAGTCCGACCCGGTGGTGAAGGTGCTGGAGACCACCTCCTATCGTGAGCTCGGCGTGCGCCAGCGCGTCAACGACGCCGCCCGCGCCCGGCTGCTCGCCTACGCCGAAAAGGCCGATCTCGAATGGCTGGGAGCGGATGCGGGCGTCTACCGCCTCACCCTCGACCCCGGCGATCCGGAAGCGGTGCCGCCGCGCGACCCGGTCTACGAAAGCGACGAGAGCCTGCGCCGCCGCATCCAGCTCGCGCCCGAGAGTCTGTCGGTGGCGGGGCCGGAGGGCGGCTACAAGTACCACGCCCTCACCGCGGGCGAGACGCCGGTGTCGATCGCGGTCGCCTCGCCCGAGCGGGGCACCGTTACGCTCACCTACACCTTCGATCCCGACACCGTTGCGGCGCGGATCAAGGACGCCTCGGCGATCCGCCCGCGGCGCGGCGACGTGCTGGTGACGATCCTCGGCTACGACGGCGACGGCAGCGTCGACGCGGAGACCGTCGCGATGGTCGCGGCCTACCTCTCGTCCCGCAGCGTCCGGCCGATGTGCGCCGACGTCGCGGTGCAGTCGGCGACGATCCGCCCCTACGCGCCGGTGGCGACGATCACCGTCTATCCGGGCCTCGATTCCACCGCGATCCGCGCCGCCGCGATCTCCAGCCTCGACGCCGTCGCCGCCAGGCGCCACCGCCTCGGCGAAAAGGTCACCGCCTCGGTGATCGACGCCGCCCTGCACGTCTCGGGCGTGCAGAAGGTCACCCTCGACGGCTGGGCCGACGTCGTCTGCGACGAGACCGAAGCCCCCTACATGACCGGCCGCACCATCGCGGCGGAGGTGGCGTCGTGACCGCGTCGCTGTTGCCGCCCAACTCCACCGCGCTCGAGCTCGCCGTCGAAGGCGCGGTCGCCGACCGTCTCGAGGCGCTCGCCACCGACGGCGTGCGCACCGTCGGCGACCCGATGGCCACCCCGGCGTCGGCGCTGCCGCACCTCGCGTGGTCGCGCTCGGTCGACGTGCTCGATCCCGCCGCGTCGGAGGCCACCAAGCGCCGCGTCGTCAAGGCCGCGCCCGCCGTGCATCGGATCAAGGGCACGCCGGTCTCGGCCGAAAACGCCCTGGCCTCGATGGGCATCGCCGCGCAGGTCGAGGAGCGGGTCGGCGCGCGCCGCTACGACGGCAAGACCGCCTACGACGGCATCGCCGTCCATGGCCCGGTCGACGGCTGGGCGCTCTACCGCGTCATCCTCGGCACGCCCCTGCGCAACGACCAGGTGCTGTCGTTTCGGCAGCTGCTCGAAACCACCGCCCCCAAGCACTGCGAGCTCTTGAGCCTCGACTACACCGAGGTCGCGAACCTCTACGACGGCCGCAGCCGCTACGACGGGGCCTACAATCACGGGAGCGTTTCCTGATGGCATCCAATCTCACCATCCCCGGCACCCACGATCTCGCCGCCTGGGTCGAGCAGATCAAGCTGATCGACACCGACGAGCCGGTGGTCGGCGGGATCGACGGCGTCAGCAACGCCCAGCCGATCCAGCTCGCCAAGCGCACCCAATGGCTCAAGGCGGTGATCGGCCAGGTGGTCGCCGCGGCCGAGAGCGTCGACCCCGCGACCGCCAACCTCGACCAGCTCCTCGAGGCGATCAACGCCATCATCGCCGAAGCGCTGGCCGCGGGCCTCCCGGCCGACATGCTCCGCCGCGCCGTCAATACGCCGGATCTGGCGGCGGGCTACTACACCACCCCGCTCGCCCTGGAGATCGTCGGCGGGGTGGTGACGCCGACCTACATCGACCGCAACGTGATGACGCTGGCCGTCACCGAAAGCATCACCCTCGCCGCGCCGGAGATCGTCCCGGCGGGCGGCGGCGCTCGGATCATCGCCACGATCGACGCGACCGGCAACCGCGCCCTCACCCTCGCCAGCGCCTACCGCGTGATCGACGGCGAGTTCGACAGCGAGGCCGGGGCCGTCAACATCCTGGATCTGGTCTTCGGCGGGCCGGACGGCGTCATCGACGTGCAAATCAGTCAGCGCGGGGAGGCGTAACGCCATGTCGTTTCCGTTTCTCCCCGCACTTCGCCCGGCGCGCTGCGGCGATCCCGGCGCGGAAATCCCGTTCGCGTGCCTGTTCGACGCAACCGGCCAATACCTCACCGGCACCGGCGGGCCGGGCACTCTGGTGGCGTGGGTCCGTCGCGCCCGTCTCGGCGCGGCGAGCAATATCGTCACCGGCCTCGCGTTCGCCGCGGCCGACACCCTAGCCGGATCGACGGCGGTGTATCGCGACCCGGCGGCGTGGATGGTGGTGCAGGCCAACGCCAACGGCGTGTGGGTCAACCACGCCTTGGTGGCCCCCGGCATCGCCACGATCGGCACGGTATTGGGCTCGGCGCTCGGCGGCTATCTCGCCGACGTGCGGTATTACGCGGGCGTAGACCTCGCGCCCGGCTCCGACAGCTACATCAACCGTTTCGGTGTGCCCACCCCGCGCCGCTACGCCGGGCCGCACTCGGCGGCGGACTGGCGGCGCGAATTCGCCGACCCCCTCGACCTCGGGGCGGACACCAGCGGCAATGGCAACCACGCCGTCGCAACCGGCCTCACCGTCGCCAACCAGGTGACGGATACGCCGACGCACACCTTCTGCACCCTCGCCGCCAACGCGACTTTTGGGGGTGCGACGATCTCGGACGGCGGGCTGCGGTTTGCCTACAGCAGTGCCGGATGGCCCCGAGCGGCGGGGACGACGGTGATCGACGTCGCGACGGACGCGGTGTCGTGGCAACTGACGCCCACCAACACCGGCACGCCGCAATGGTATTTCGGCCTTCTCGGGGAGCGGGCCTCGTCGCCCGCGAACGTCTATACCGATGTGCTGGCGCTCGGCTTCTCAGGCGACGCAAACTACGACAACCACAATTTTGTCGCGCTGCCCGCATGGATCCCCACCGGCGCACGGATCGAATTCGCCGTGATCCGAGGGGCGGTGTATCTCTGGATCAATGGCTCTCCCGCCCCCGCCGACGGGTCGCCGATCATTACCGGTTTGACGGGGCGGTATCGCCCGATGGTGAGCTACTCGTCATCCGGCGCGAACCCAGTGGTCTGGCAGGTGGATTTCGGGCAGAGGGGCTATCAGCCCCGCCCCGGAACCCGGCTGCTCTGCACCCGGGATATGGCGTGCCCCGCGATCAAGCGGCCCGAGCGGTATTTCGGCATCCGCCTGCGGTCGGGCGGTGCGTCCGTGGCGGATTTGCCGTGGTCGCCGGTCGATATCCCGACGGCGGTCTTGTCGCGCCGCCGCGACGCGGCCGCCCCGTGGCGGCTCAATCTCTCGACTCGTCCCGGCCGGGCGATCGCCACCAACGACGCGGCCGGAGATTTCGCCGAGGCGGACGGTCTTACTTTTACCCGATCCGGCTACGCCATCGGCGCGGCGGCGGCGTACCAGGGCAGCCGCGTCGATTACGTCTGGCGCGTTTCGGCGGCGGCGGGGTTCGACTTGCTGACGGTCGATCATGTCACCGGCGCGCCCACCACCGTGACGCACAGCCTCGGCCGGATCGTCGATTACGCCTGGGTGATCAACCTCTCCACCGGCGCGATCAAGCGGATGTATCACCGCAGGGGTTTGGCGGCGGGTCAGTATATCGCGATCAACGCCAACGTCGCGGCGGTCACCGAGGCCGGATGGTTTGCCTCCGACGCCCTCTCGCTCACCCTCGGCTCCGGCTTGCCCTCCGGCACCTACGCCGTCCTGGCGTGGGCCGAAGTGCCGCAGTTTTCGAGCTTTGGTCGGCATATCGGCAACGCGGCCGCCGATGGTGCGTTCGCGGCGATGGACTTCGCCCCGGCGCTCGCGATCACCAAGAACACCGCGGTGACGAGCGCCAACTATCCCACCGTGCAGGACACCGCGCGCAGCCCACACAACCCGGTCGACAACCGCCTGTGGCTCTCCGACGCGGCGAACGCCGAAACCAGCGACGGCAACGGGTTGTGCGATTTCGTCTCCAACGGCCTCAAGGTCCGCACCACCCACTTCGGCCTCAACGGTTCCGGCCAAACCATCATCCACGCCGCCTGGGCTGGCACCCCGCAAAAGTTCGGCCGCGCACGATAAGGAGCTCATCATGTTCGCCATCATCGACCCCGCCAGCGGCAAGCCCCGCCTGATCCTCTCGGGCCGCCGCCTCGTCACGCCCTCGGGCGATACCCTCTCCGACGCCGCGCTGCTCTCGCGCGCCGAGCTGGTGGCGCGGGGCGTCTACCCCGTCACCGACCCGGGAGCGCCCGACCCGGCGCTGTACAGCGTCACCGGGCGGCGGGTGGAGATCGACGGGGACGGCGCGACGCTGGTCTACGACGCCGAGCCGATCCCGGTGGCCGAGGTGCGCGCCGCCAAGGTCGCGGCGATCAAGGCACAGGCCGACGCGCTGCTCTCGCCCACCGACTGGCTGGTGATCCGGCAGGCCGAGGGTGGGGCGGCCGCACCCGCCGACACCCTGGCCTATCGCGCCGCCGTGCGCGAGGCCTCCAACACCGCCGAGGCCGCCGTGATTGCCGCCGGGGACGATCCGGCCGCGATCGTCCCCGTCGCGCCCGAATGGCCCGAATTCGCCCCCGAGGAGACCGTCTAATGGCCACCGCTCTCGCGATCGTTCTCTTCGGCATCGCCTTCGGGCTGTGGCGCCGGTGGCTCGGCGGCTGGGGCGGGCATTGGTCCAAGCCGCTCAAGATCGCCGTGCTGGCGCTGTTCACCGTCGCCGCCTGGTGGCCGCTGCCGCCGGTCTCGGCCGTGGTGCCGTTCGGGGTGCTGTGCGTTTGGTTCTTGGTCAAAGGCGACAACGGCGGCAACGGCCACCCGATCCGCCGCTATGGCCCGGCCGGTCTCGGCTACCTGCTCGAACCCTACGCCGCGCGGATCCCGGCGATGCCGTGGATCGGCGTCAAGGCCGGGGCCTACACCGAGGTCGGCGAACTCTGGCTCGGCTTCGTCACCGGCGCGGCGCTCCGCTGGTTCAGCTCCACCGAGGCCGCGGCCGCCTGGGTCGACCGTGCCACCGCCGCGGCGGACGAGGCTACAACCGCCCTGTTCACCCTGCTTTCAACGTCGGTTTAACGGAGGCTTTCATGGCTACCGACTTCCTGCATGGGATCGAGACGCTCGAGATCGACGACGGCATCCGTCCGATCCAGACCGTCAAGTCCTCGATCATCGGCCTGATCGGCACCGCGCCCGACGCCGAGATCGCCACCTTCCCCCTCAACACTCCGGTGCTGCTCGCGGGCGCGCAGCGCAAGGCCGCCAAGCTCGGCGCGGCGGGCACGCTGAAGGATGCCTGTGACGCGATCTTCGACCAGATCGGCGCGACCATCGTCGTGGTCCGGGTCGAGGAAGGCGCCACCGAAGCGGAGACCCTCTCCAACATCATCGGCGATTCGACGATGTTCACCGGCGTCTGGGCTTTCGTCTCGTCCGCAGCCGAGCTCGGCGTCACGCCCCGTCTGCTGATCGCTCCCGGCTTCACCTGCTCCCGGCCGCAGGGCGTTTCGGGCGTCAATCTCTCCAACGGCGGCACCGGCTATACCGCAGCCACCGTCGCCATCACCGGCGGCGGCGGCTCCGGCGCGGCGGCGGCCGCCACCATCCAGGGCGGGGTGATCACCGCGATCACCCTCACCAAGGCGGGCTTCGGCTACACCGGCGTCCCCACCGTCGCCATCACCGGCGACGGCACAGGCGCGGCCGCGACCGCCTCGACCGGCGTCTCGGCGAACCCGGTAGTGGCGGAGCTCACCGCGATCGCCAAGCGCCTCCGCGCAATGGTGATCGCCGACGGCCCGAACACCACCAACGAAGCGGCGGTCGCCTACCGCAACGACTGGGGCACCGACCGCCTGTTCATCGTCGACCCGCACTCGATGGTCTGGGACACCGAGGACAACGCCGCCGTCGCCAAGCCCTCGGCCTCTCGGGTCGCCGGTCTCACGGCCCTGCGCGACAAGGAGAAGGGCTTCTGGTGGTCGCCCTCCAACCAGGTGGTCACCGGCATCGTCGGCATCTCGCGGCCGATCGGCTTCGCGATCAACGACGCCAACTCCGAGGCCAACTACCTCAACGAGCACGAGGTGGCGACGATCATCTATCAGGACGGCTATCGCCTGTGGGGCAACCGCACCACCGCCAGCGATCCGCTGTGGGCGTTCTTCAGCGTCCGCCGCACCGCCGACATGGTCTACGAAAGCATTGAGCAGGCGATGCTATGGGCGATGGACCGGCCGTACTCGCTCCAACTGCTGCGCGACATCGAGGGCACCGTCAACGCCTACCTCCGCCACCTCGTAGCCCAGGGCGCGTTGCTCGGCGGCCGCTACTGGCTCGACCCCGAGCTCAACACCGCCGACCAGCTGATGCAGGGCATCTCGTATCACGACATCGACCTCGAGCCGCCCGCGCCCAACGAGCACATGATCTTCCGCGCCCATCGCAACAACGGCTACTACACCGAGCTGGTGGCGCAGGTCACCTCGGCCGCGGCCTAACCCAAGGAGACAGTCACCATGGCTCTCACCCGGCTTCCCAAGTCCCTGCGCAACTGGACCGTCTACATCGACGGCTACGGCTACGCGGGCGTGGTCAAGGAGGGCACGGTCCCCAAGATCGCCCTCAAGACCTTCGAGTATTCCGGCGGCGGCATGATCGGCACCGTCGATATCCAGTCCGGCGCGATCGAGAAGATGGAGTTCGACATCACCCTCGGCGAGGTCAACCCGGCGGTGCTCGGCCTGATCGGCGTCGAGGATACGCCGATCAGCTTCCGCGGCGCGCAGGGCTCCGAATACGAGGCGGTGATCATCGACACCCGCAGCCTGCTGAAAGAAGGCGACCCGGGCGGCTGGAAGACCGGCGAGGAGGCGACCCTCAAGCTCTCCGCCACCGCCAGCTACTACAAGCTCAGCGTCGCCGACAGCTCGGTCATCGAGATCGACGTCGTCAACATGGTCTGGAAGCGCCTCGGCGTCGATCTCCTCGCCACCCTCCGCTCCGCCCTGGGCATGTGAGGGCGAGATGGCCAGGATCCCGCTCGCCTATCCCTTCACCGTCGACGGCGTCGCCTACGACCACCTCGAATTCCGCCGCTGCACGCGCAAGCAGCTGCGCCAGGCGCTGGTGGCGTCGACGAACGAGGACGAACAGGAGCTGATCCTGTTCTCCTGGCTCGCCGGAGTGCCGCGCGGCGCGATCGAGGAGCTCGACGTCGTCGACCTGCGCACCCTGCAGCGGACCTACGCGGGCTACACCGTCGCCTCGCAGGCGAAGGACACCGGCGAGCTCGCCTATCCGATCGCCGTCGACGGCGCCGAGATCCGCCGCATCGACCTGCGTCGGCCGAAGGCCCGCGATCTTCTGGCGGCGAACCGCGACGCCGGGTCCGACGCCCAGCGCGCCGACCGGCTCTACGCGATCCTCGGCGGCGTTTCCGAGGCCGCGATCGGCGAGCTCGATCTCTCCGACTGGTTCGCCCTCGAGGAGCGATACGTGCGTTTTACGCAGCCCTCGCGCGGGGGCGAGGAGACGGCTCCGGCCGCATGACCTTCGACGAGGCGGCGCTCGAGCTCCGCCTCGTCGTCGCGCGCCTCGCGCGCTACTACCGCTGCCCGCTCTCCGAGATCCTCGACATGGAGATCGCCGAGATCACCGAGTGGGCGGAAACCATTCCCGAACTGGAGCGCGGACCGTGAGCGCAGTCGCCGAAATCCTGATCAAAGGCCGGGTCGATCCCAGTCTCTCGCGCGCGACCGAGGCCGCCTCCACCCGGCTGTCCGCCGCCGGTCTCGGAGCTGCCAAGGCGACCGGTGCCGCCACCGCCGCCAGCACCCGGCTCGCCCGCGCCACCAACGAGGTCGACCGCGCCGCGCGCGCGGCCGGTCGATCGACGGCAGCGTGGGAGCGGGAGAACCGCCGCATCTCCACCGGGCTCGGCCGCGTCGCGCAGCGCGCCCGAGAGGCCGGATCGGCGATCCGCGGCATCGGCGCGGGCGGGCGGCTCGGCGGCCTCGGCGACGCCGCCACCGCCCTCGGCACCGGCAGCGCGCTCAAGCGGGGGATCGGCGCATCGCTCACCACCGAGGCGGCGCAGGTGCGTCTCGCCACCGCAATCAACGCCACCGACAAGGACGCGGCGGTCAAGGCCGCCACCGCCAGCGCCAGCCGCATGTCGCTCGCCGCGCCGATCGACAAAACCCAGGTGCTCGACGTCAACTACGCCCTCAACTCCGCCGGACTCAAATCCGACGTGGCGCTCAAGGGCGCGGAAGCGGTGATGAAGGTCGCCACCGTCACCAACGGCGCGGCCGAGCAGGTCGCCGAGGTGATGGCCACCACCTACAACAACCTCGGCCAATCGATGGCGGGTGCCGACGTCGACAAGATGGCGCGCATCGGCGACATGATGACCAAGGTGCAGTTGAAGTATCAGATCCGCGATTTCGGCCAGCTCGGCGAGGGCATGGCCTACGCCGCCTCGACCGCCGCCTCGGCGCAGATCCCGATCGAGGACGTGCTGATGGCGATCGGCCAGCTCAACAGCGCGGGCGTCACCGGCAGCCGCGCCGGAACCGCCTTCACCGCCGTGATGCGGTCGATGACCAAGGCAAGCAAGGAACTCGGCTTCGAGGTGGTGCGCGACGCCAAGGGGCAGCTCGACTACATCTCCACCCTCCAGGGGCTCAACGACGCGCTGTCTCAATACGACGATCTCGACCAGCGCAACCAGGTGATCCAGGACATCTTCGGCGACGAGGGCAAGGCCGGGTTGATCCCGATGCTCCAGAGCCTCAACCAGGCCAAGGCCGACCGCGCCGAGATCGCCAACGTCAACGGCCTCACCGACAAGGAATTCGCCCGGTTCGTGGAGTCCCACGGCGGCCGCCTCAAGGTGATCACCAACGCCTTTTCGCTGCTGGGCGAGTCGATCGGCAACACCCTTCTCCCGGCGATCGACCTGATCGAAAAGCCGGTGGTCGCGCTGGCGGGCGGTCTGTCGGAGCTGGTCACCGAGTTCCCGCGCCTCGGCCAGGCGATCGGCGCGACCATGGCGATCCTCGGCGCGTCGGCGGGTCTGCGGATGCTGCGCGGCGGCCTCGGCGTGCTCGGCCGCATGGGCGGCGCGGCCGCCGCGGTTCCGGCGGGCGGCGTGCCGGTGCGGGTGATGAACGCCGCACTCGGCGGCGGCCTGGGCGGCGCGGCGGGCAAGATCGGCAAGTTCGGCAAGGTGGGGCGGCTGCTCGGCCGCGCAGGTGGCGGTGCGCTCGCCGCCTTGTCCTACGCGCCCGACGTGATCGACGGCGTCACCTCGGGCGATTCCACCAAGATCGGAGGCGGCCTCGGCGGCGCCGGAGGCGCGCTCGGCGGCGCGATGGCGGGCGCCGCGATCGGCTCGGTGGTGCCGGTGGTCGGCACCATGGTCGGCGGCATCCTCGGCAGCATCGTCGGCGGCCTCGGCGGCGAGGCGTTCGGCTCCTGGGTCGGTGGCCTGTTCAAGAAAACCGCCCCGGCCGACGCCGCCGCCAAGGCGGAAAGCAAGCAGGTGACGAACACCACCACCATCAACAACAACGTCACGGTACCGGCCGGTATGGATGCAGACGCTATTGCGAGAGCGCTCGCCGCGCGGACCTCCGAACAGCGGCGGGGGGCGCTGTACGATGATGAATAAGGCGTCAGTCGATGAATTGCAGAGGGGCGTCGATACTCACATCGCTGCCGGTCTTACCGCAGAACCGGGCCGCCTGTGGCTTCACGATGAAGATGCCGGGTTTCTCGCCGCCCCCCATGCGCCACGAAAGGGTGTGATTCCAGCCGTCCCACCCTTTCGGCAACTTGGCGTCGCCTTTGACGGTCGCGGTCAACTCGACCATGCGGCCCCAGCCTCTCGCCTTTTTCAAACCGGAGTTCTCGGCAACGAAAGAGGGCAGGAACGCCGCCGTGCCGCCGCTCAACTGGTCCCAATATTTCGGCAGATCGGGGCACTTCAGCATCAGGATCTGCAGAGCGCCGGTCATGACCTCTTTGTCGCGTTCGCTCAGATTCGCGGGGAAGTCGACGTTGATGCCCTCCGCTCGGCCGGGCGTCGGCGCTCCAGCCAGCACGGCAGCGACAAGCATTGCCGGAATCATTCGCTTCAACATCGTCCATTCTCCCCGGTTGGTTGCCGGGCGATGGTAGGCGCGGCCGGAGGTTTCCGTCATGTCTAAAGTGATGATGGTGCTTGGACAGTACCGCTTCAGCCTGCCGACCGCCGCCTACCAGAACCTCAAGCGCACCGACGCCTGGCGCTGGGCGAGCCAGGACCGCCTCACCCGTCCCCCGGCGAAACAGTTCCTCGGCAAGGGCAACGTC
Organism: uncultured Alphaproteobacteria bacterium; assembly: GCA_900079695.1. Classification (NCBI taxonomy): domain Bacteria; kingdom Pseudomonadati; phylum Pseudomonadota; class Alphaproteobacteria; species uncultured Alphaproteobacteria bacterium. Next base: position 4,007,760 of record LT599022.1, on the reverse strand, counting down.
ACGATCTCGCTCGACGGCACCATCTACCCGCACTTCCGCGGCGGCCTCGGCCAAGTGGAAGCGATGCGCGCCGAGGCCGACAAGGGCCAGCCGCTGCTGCTCGTCGACGGCCTCGGCAAGGTCTGGGGCAAGTGGGTGATCGAGGAGATCACCGAGACCAACACCGAATTCCTCGCCGAGGGCGTGCCGCTGAAGATCGACTTCAGCCTGTCGCTGTCGGCCTACGGGGAGGATGCCTGATGCTGCGTGCTATTGCTTCCTGGCTGGCGTGGGCGCTGCTCCGGGCGGCGTTCCCAATTCTCGCTCGATCTCCCGCAATCCTGTGTATAGGAGCCGCGTCGCCTCGGGAGAAAACCGAAGGTCCAGCCGCACCGCCTCCGCCCGATCGGAGACGCCCTGAAAGCAGGTCACCGTCACTGATTCTGCTCGACGGTCGTATGCGATGGAAATCGGGACCTCGACGGGAAACGGAATCGTCAGATGTTCGGCCATGCGCCACCTTCCATGCGTTGAACGGCTCGTCGAGTATGGCAGGCGGGGAGGGTTCCTGACCATGGCCGCCAAGTACCAGACCCGCGAGGGCGACACCATCGACCGGATCTGCTGGGCCTACTACGGCCGCACCTCGGGCGCGGTCGAGGCGGTGCTGGAGGCCAACCGTGCCACCGGCCTCGCCGCCCGCGGCCCGATCCTCCCGGCCGGGCTGGTGATCGACCTCCCCGATCTCGAAGCCGCCTCCGCCGAAACCACCATCAGCCTGTGGGATTGAGGATGCGCCCGATCTTCCGCATCGTCGCGAACGGCGCCGACATCACCGCCAAAATCCAGGACCGCCTGCTCGAGCTGCGCCTGCACGACGAGGCCGGGCTCGGCTCCGATACCGCCACCATCACCCTCGACAACCGCGATCGCGCGATCCGCATCCCGCCCAAGGGCGCGGTGCTGACGATCGCCCTCGGCTACGAGGACTCCGGCCTGGTGCCGAAGGGGCAGTTCACCGTCGACGAAACCCGGGTCTCCGGGCCGCCGCACCGCATGACGATCAAGGCCAAGGCCGCCGACATGCGCAAGGCCCTGAAGGAGCCGCGCTCGGCCTCCTACGACGGCATCACCGTCGGCGACCTGGTCAAGACCATCGCCACCCGCCACGATCTCAAGCCGCGCTGCTCGGCCGAGATGGCGGCGATCGACCTCGGCCACGTCGACCAGACCGAAGAATCCGACCTCCACCTGCTCACCCGCCTCGCCGGGCAATACGGCGCGACCGCCAAGCCCGCTAACGGCTGCCTGCTGTTCGTGCCCTCGGGCGAGGCCAAATCCGCCACCGGCCAGAGCCTCTCGGCGGTGTCGATCGACCTCGCCGTCGACGGCGGCAGCTACGACGCCACCTTCGCCGACCGCAAGGACTACGGCGCGGTGGTGGCGCGCTGGCGCAACCAGGCGGGAAACGAGGATGTGGAGGTCACCGTCGAAGCCGCCGACGCCGAGGCGGACGCCCCGACCTTCCGGATGCGCAATACCTTCGCCGACGACGACGCCGCCCGTGCCGCGGCCAAAGCGAAGCTGGCGGCCCTCTCGCGAGGCACCGCCACCCTGTCGCTCACGGATGTCATCGGCAAACCCTCGGCCGGTGCCGAATGCCCCCTCACCGTTGCCAACGCTCAAGGCGACGTCGACGCCGCCGCGTGGCGCATCACCTCCACCGACCACACCTTCACCTCCTCCGGCCTCACCACCAGCATCGAGGCCGAGGCGAAGAAGTGATTTTAGGGGGTAACGTCGCGGTGGCGACGCACGATGGCCTCGAGGAGCAGATCCGCCGCCTTGACCAATTCGCGAGGATCTTCGCCAGCGGTGCGCGTCTGAGCGAGATACGCGCGCCCGGGCTTTTCCCCAAGAACCTCTTCAAGAAGCCCGGAAACGATAATTTCGAGCGCTTCAAGCCGCGCAGATATTGCCTCGGGGCTCCGGATAACACCTGCAACCGATTCCGATTCAGTTGCACCCACCGGCCCGCTTCAATACTCCAACACCATCTGGCCACCGCTCCAGGACCAACTGTCGCGCTTCACAGACGCACGGCGACGGGCAGCCTTGCGGGGATCCTATTGCTATGTTCTGGACGCAAGAAAGCCGCCGGAGTTATCTCCGACGGCTTGATGCAAGTAAAGTTGGTTGCGGGGGCCAGATTTGAACTGACGACCTTCAGGTTATGAGCCTGACGAGCTACCGGGCTGCTCCACCCCGCGGGAAGGGAGGGTTGAAGGGGAAAGCGCCCGGACGGGAAGGTTCGGGCGCTTGATGTTTGGCTTGGAAGAGATTGACTGTTGATTTGCGGGCTTTGAAGGCCTGGCAGCGACTTACTCTCCCACACCTTAAGATGCAGTACCATCAGCGCGACGAGGTTTCACGGTCGAGTTCGAGATGGGATCGGGTGGTTCACTCGTGCCATAACCACCAGGCCATCGAAGCCCGCAATTTTTGAGAGACAGTGTCTATGATCGTTCTGTTGGATCGGGCTTGTTTCTGCAAGGAAGCGATTGAAGCCGATCGAGCCATTAGTACCGGTTAGCTGCACGCGTCACCGCGCTTTCACACCCGGCCTATCAACGTGGTGGTCTTCCACGGCTCTGATAGGGATACCTGGTTTTGAGGGAGGCTTCCCGCTTAGATGCTTTCAGCGGTTATCCCGTCCGTACTTAGCTACCCTGCGGTGCCGCTGGCGCGACAACAGGTACACCAGAGGTACGTCCACCCCGGTCCTCTCGTACTAGGGGCAGCTCCTCTCAAGTATCCAACACCCACGGCAGATAGGGACCGAACTGTCTCACGACGTTCTAAACCCAGCTCACGTACCACTTTAATCGGCGAACAGCCGAACCCTTGGGACCTGCTCCAGCCCCAGGATGTGATGAGCCGACATCGAGGTGCCAAACCTCCCCGTCGATGTGGACTCTTGGGGGAGATCAGCCTGTTATCCCCAGCGTACCTTTTATCCGTTGAGCGATGGCCCTTCCACGCGGGACCACCGGATCACTATGACCGACTTTCGTCTCTGCTCCATCTGTCGATGTCGCAGTCAGGCGAGCTTATGCCATTGCACTCAACAGCTGATTTCCGACCAGCTTGAGCTCACCATCGCGCGCCTCCGTTACTCTTTGGGAGGCGACCGCCCCAGTCAAACTACCCACCACGCAGGGTCCCGAACCCGGCTTCACGGGTTGCGGTTAGATATCAGGAACCAAAAGGGTGGTATTTCA
>LT599022.1:3959500-3999500 GCA_900079695.1 uncultured Alphaproteobacteria bacterium | reverse complement strand
CTCGTAGGGCTCGAGATAGATGCCGAGGTTCGGCAGGCCGAAATAGAGCACGAACAGCTGGCAGACCAGCGGCGTGCCGCGGAAGATCGCGACGAAGCCGTCGCCGCCGCGCCGCACCCACGCGGGGCCGTAGGTGCGCGCGCCACCGAGGACGACCCCCAGCACCAGGCCGAACGCCACCGACGGGACGATCAGCTTGACGCTCATCCCCAGCCCTTCGTTGAGGCGCGGGAAGATTTCCGCGGCGAACGCGAGCAGGTCGTTCATGCGCCCGCCTCGAACTCGGCGAGATGGGTGCAGAAATCGAGGGTGCGGCTGTGGTTGTCGGCGTCGAGCAGCATCTCGGGCGTACCTTGCTCGATCACCCGGCCCTCCTGCATGAACAGGATCTCGTCGGCCATCGAGCGCACGAAGCCCATCTGATGGGTCGCCATGATCATCGTCATGCCGTCGCGCGCAAGGCCTCGGATCACCGTCAGCACCTCGCCGATCAGCTCCGGATCGAGGGCGGCGGTCGGCTCGTCGAGCAGCATCACCATGGGATCCATGGCGAGCGCGCGGGCGATCGACACCCGCTGCTTCTGCCCGCCTGAGAGTTCGGCGGGATAGAGCGCCGCCTTGTCCGCCAGACCGACGCGCGCCAATTCGGCGCGGGCGCGCTCTTCGGCGGCGGCGCGAGGCATTCCCTTTACCTTGCGGAGCGCGAGGGCGACGTTGTCGAGCGCGTTCAGGTGGTCGAACAGGTTGTAGTCCTGGAAGATCATTCCGACCTGCTGGCGGTAGTCGTAGAGCGCCTTCTTCGCCCGCGGGTCGACCACCCGGCCTTCGAGCCGCACCGTGCCCGCATCGGGTACGTGGAGGAAGTTGAGACACTGCAGCAGCGTGCTCTTGCCGCCGCCGGACGGGCCGATCAGCACCTTCATTTCGCCGCGCCGCACCGAGAACGAGACGCCCGAGAGAATGCTCTTGCCGCCGAGGCTCTTGGCGAGGGAGTCGACCGAAAGGATCGGGGTGTCGCTCATGTGCGCGCCTCCTGCTGACCGAAGCCCGGGACCGCGACGCGACGCTCGAGCATGCGCAGCGCGCGCACTCCCGCCCAGGTGAGAACGAAGTAAATCCCGCAGGCCGCGAGCGACAGCGCGAGATGCTGATAGGTGCGCGTCGCCACGAACTGGGTGCGCGCCATGATCTCGGTGGCGCCGAGCACGAACGCGAGCGCGGAATCCTTCAGGAGGATCGAATATTCGTTGGACCACCCGGGCAGCGACAGACGCAGCGCCTGCGGCAGGACGATCGAGACGATCGCCTGACGGTCGGTGAAGCCGAGCGCCGAGGCGGCGCGGAACTGCCCTTTGGCAAGGGATTCGATCGAGCCGCGGAAGATCTGCGACTGATAGGCGCCCGATGCCATGCCGAGCACCACGGTGGCGGCGGTGAGGGCATCGACGTTCCAGCCGATCATCTGGAACAGGCCGAAGTAGAACAGGAACAGCAGCACCAGGATCGGCACGCCGCGGAAGAACCACACGTAGAGCCGCACCAGCCAGCGCAGCGGTGCGGGCCCGTAAACCTCGGCCACCGCCATCGGCAGGCCGAGGCAAAGGCCGATCAACATACCGCCGACCACCGCCGCGACGGTCAGACCGGTGCCGCCGAGAAGATAGGGAATCGCTCCGATCAGAACCTCGAACGCCTGCTGCATGCCGCCTTTCCGTCACAACCCGACCGGGCTTTTATACCAATGCACCGCATAAAGCAAAGCGCGGCCGAAACTTCGGCCTCGACCGCACCCGAGGAACGCCGATCCGCGCGCCGGAACGGTGGCCGGAGGCGAACCCCGGCGATGACGAAATCGGGAGGGAGACGGCCGCCGCGGCCGATCCGACGGACCGGCCGCGCGACGCGCCGGAGGCGCTCAGGGCTTGTACTTCGCCTTCAACTCTTCCCACTTCGGGCTTTTCATCAGGCGGGCGTAGCCTTCGTTGAGCTTCTTGAGAATTTCCGGGTCGCCCTTGCGCACCGCGCAGCCGTAATCCTCCTTCTCGCCGAAGGTGCCGGCGATCTTGAGCGGCTGGCCGTTCTTGATCGCGTCGTTGGCGGGGGCCTCGTTCATGCCCGCCGCCTGAATGCGGCCGTTGAGCACGTCGCCGAGCGCCATCTGCGCCGCGGAATACTGCCGGACCTCGAAATTCCACTTCGGATGGGTCTTGCGCGCCTCGTTGAGCCAGGTCTCCTCGGCGGTGCCCTGCTGCAGACCGAGACGCTTGTTGCCGGTCAGGATCTCCTCGGGGGTGAGGCTGCTGTCCGTCTTCACCACGAAGACGTTGACGATCTTCCAGTAGGGATCGGTGAAGTCGACCTGCTCGGCGCGCTTCGGAGTGATGCTCATGCCGGAGCAGATGAAGTCGACCTTCTTCGCCTGCAGGCTGGGAATGATGCCCTCCCACGCCACCGCCTGATGCTTGACCTCGAAGCCCATCTCCTTGGCGATCCAGTCCACCGCCTCGACGTCGAAGCCCTTGGCCTTGCCGTCGGTGTCGATGAAGGCGAACGGCGGAAACGCCGCATCGATGCCGTTGATCAGGGTTTCGGCATGCGCCGAGACGGTCATGGCCAGCGCCGCGACGCCGGCGAGCAGTACGGAAGTTTTCATTGTGCCACCCATGTCATGATTGCGTGCCGCCGCAAGACGCCCCCGCCGCCGCACCGATCGGCAGGTTATCCTGTGCCGCAGAGAAAGGCAATTTGCCGATCGCCCATCCGTTGGGCAATTTTCGCGAACGCGTCGCCGGTCTTGATGCGCTTTCCGGTTCGGGCTAAGTCCTCAGGGAAAAACCATTCCGGGAGGATGCCGCGATGCGGATGGAGACCGAGGTCAAGCTCGACTACAAGGACGTTCTGATCCGCCCGAAGCGGTCGCGGCTGTCGTCGCGCTCCGCGGTGGAGCTGGAGCGCACGTTCCGCTTTCCGCACGCGCCCGGCACATGGACCGGGGTTCCGATCATCGCCGCCAACATGGACACGGTGGGCAGCTTCGCAATGGCCGAGGCGCTCGGCTCGGCGGGGCTGATGACGGCGCTGCACAAGTTCTACGACGTGCGCGACTACGCCGACTTCCTGCTGCGACGCCGCGAGGCCGCGCCGCAGGGGCTGGCGCCGGAGGAGAGCGTCTTCCTCTCGTTCGGCATTACCGGGCCGGATCTCGAAAAGCTCGACGCGGTGGCGTCGGATCTCAAGGCCCGCGCCGGGGCGTCGCCGCGCTTCATCTGCCTCGACGTAGCCAACGGCTATTCCGAGCGATTCGCGCAGATCGTCCAGAAGGTGCGCGAGCGCTATCCGGATGCGGTGCTGATGGCGGGCAACGTCGTCACCGGCGAGATGACCGAGCAACTCGTGCTCTCGGGCGCCGACATCGTCAAGGTCGGCATCGGCCCGGGCTCGGTGTGCACCACCCGCAAGATCACCGGCGTCGGCTATCCGCAGTTGTCGGCGGTGATCGAGTGCGCCGACGCCGCCCACGGCCTCGCCGGTCTGGTGTGCGCCGACGGCGGCTGCACGGTGCCGGGCGACGTGGCGAAGGCGTTCGCCGCGGGGGCGGACTACGTGATGCTGGGCGGCATGCTCGCGGGCCACGACGAGGGCGGCGGGCGGCTGATCACGCGGCGGTTCCTCACCCACGAGCTCGACGCGAACGACCGCCAGGTGGTGCGCGAGGAGAAGACCGTGGAGTTCTACGGCATGAGCTCGGAAGCCGCGATGAGCAAGCATTACGGCGGCGTCGCCGCCTACCGCGCGAGCGAGGGCAAGCGGGTGGAGATTCCCTATCGCGGCCGGGTGGCGGACACGGTGCAGGAAATTCTCGGCGGCCTGCGTTCCACCTGCACCTACGTCGGCGCGCTGCGCCTCAAGGAGTTGTCGAAGCGCGCCACCTTCATCCGCGTGACGCAGCAGATCAACACCGTCTTCGGCGGCGGCTGAGCCGCCGCAAAACCCTCACAAATCCTTCACGCCCCCGGAACGACCGGCGCGGATAGTATCCGTGCATGCAGAGGTCTTTCGTCTAGACAGGAATCCGGCGGGCATGGCCCTTTCAGCAACTTCCGACGCGGCCGGAGCCACGGGCGCGCGCCCGTGGCGCTTCGGCATCCGCGCCAAGATGTGGGCGACCTTCGCCGCGGTCGCGGTGCTGGTTCTGGGCGCGACCCTGGTGTCGTGGTCGAGCTACCGGGAAACCGACCGCGCGATCGGCCGGATCGTCGACCGCACCCTGCCGCTGATGGCGAAGCTCTCCGACCTCGCGCGAATGTCGCAGAAGATGCTGGCGATCACCCCCGCGGCGCTGATGGCCGACGACGTCGCGGCGATCGAGCGCGCCGCCGCCACCTTCGCGCACGCCCAGGTGCAATTCGCCGAGGCGCTCGCCCGTCTCGACGACGAGACCGCGCTGCGTTCGGAACTCGGCGAAATTCGCGCCGCGGCGATGCGCATCGACGCCGACATCTCGCTGCTGCTCGCGGCGCAACGCCAGCGCATCCGCCTTGCGGCGTCGTTCGCGGCAGCCTCCGATCAGGTCGACGTGCTGCACCAGGAATACCGCCTGATGTCCGATTCGTCGGTCGGCGCGCGGCCGAAGGCGCGGCAGTTCCTGCTGCTCGCCAACCGCATGCTGGTGGGCCTCGCCGAGGTCGGACGGATCGACACCCTCGAAGACGTCGAAGCCCTGTCGGCACGGCTGCGCCCGGCGCTTGCGCAGATGCGCCGCCTGCTCGACCACCCGGACGTCGAACCCCTGGGACAGGGCGCGACGCGTATCGTCGCCCGGATCGACGCCCTGACCTTCGGCGAAACCGCGCTCACCACCCTGCGCGAACGCGAAATCACCACCCGCGCGGTGGCGGGTCTTCGCCTCTCGGCGCTCGCCGAGGCCTCGCGCGTGCTCGACGACGACGTGTCGCGGCTGATGGCGCGGACCGCCCGCCGGACCGCCGCCGAGCGCGACGAAACCGCGGCGATGCTCGACCGCAGCCAGTCGCTGCTGCTGGCGCTCGGCTCCGGGTGCGCGCTCGGATCGCTGGCGCTGGCGTTCCTCTACCTCGGCCGCGGCATCCTCGACCGCCTCGCCCGTCTCGGCGCGACGATGCGGCGGATCGCCGCGGGCGACCTCGCCTCGCCGATCGACACCCGCGGCGGCGACGAACTCGGCGACATGGCGCGCGATCTCGCGGTGTTCCGCGACGCGATCGCCAAGGTCAACCACGTCGCCTCCCACGACATGCTCACCGGCCTCGGCAACCGCGCGATGCTCGAAACCCACGTCACCCGGCACGTCGCGCGGGGCGGCCGGGGGGCGCTGCTCTACTTCGGTCTCGACGGCTTCCGCGACGTCGTCGAAACCTTCGGCTTCGACACCGGCGACGCGGTGCTGCGCCTGCTCGCCGAGCGGCTCAAGGCGGCGGTACGGCCGGGCGACGTCGCCGCACGGGTCGGCGCGGACCGGTTCGTCGTCGCCGCGCCCGACCTCGCCGACGAGGCCGACATCCAGGCCTTCGCCGCGCGCATCGCCGCGGTGCTGCGCAAGCCGCTGCGCTTCGACGACCTCGACCTCGAGGTCGACCCGTTCGCGGGCGTCGCCCGCTACCCCGACGACGGCGCGCAGACCGAACTTCTGCTGCACCGCGCCGACCTCGCCCTGCGCGCAGGAACCGACAACCGCACCCGGCGGGAGGCGGCGCTCTACGCCGAAGAGATCGGCGAACGCGCGGCACGGCGGCGCGACATCCGCACCGACCTCAAGCTCGCGATCGAACGCGGCGACTTCGTGCTGCACTATCAGCCGAAGATGCGCATCCGAACCGGCCGGATCGAGGGCGTCGAAGCGCTGGTGCGCTGGAACCACCCGCACAAGGGGCCGATCAGCCCCGCCGACTTCATCCCGCTCGCCGAATCGAGCGGCCTGATCCTGCCGCTCGGCCGCTGGGTCCTGCGCGAGGCCTGCCGTCAGGCGCAAGCGTGGGTGGCGGCCGGGCACCCGCCGCTGCGGGTCGCGGTGAACATCTCGCCGGTGCAGTTCCTGCGCGACGACATGGTCGAAGCGGCGCGGGCGGCGCTCGCCGACAGCGGCCTCGACGCCGAACTGCTGGAGCTCGAAATCACCGAAGGCGTGCTGCTGCACCAGGAGGGCAACGTCGCGGCGCGGATGCGGGCGCTGCGCGAGATGGGCGTGCGCCTCGCGATCGACGATTTCGGCACCGGCTATTCCAGCCTCAGCTACCTCAAGACCCTGCCGGTCGACACCCTCAAGATCGACCAGGCGTTCGTGCGCCCCGCCACCCCCGGCAACGACGACGCGCGGATCTGCACCGCGATCATCGGCCTCGCCCACGATCTCGGGCTCGAAGTGGTGGCCGAGGGCATCGAATGGCAGAGCCACATCGACTTCCTCCAGAGCGAGGGCTGCGACGTCGGCCAGGGCTACTTCATCAGCCGCCCGCTCGCCCCCGAGGCGATCCCGCCGTTTCTCGAAACCTGGAAATCCGAACGCCTCGCCCTGCGCGAGGTGGCGTCGTAAGGCGCGGTTGCCGGGCTCCTTCGCGCCGGTATACGCCGGCGGCGGAAAGGCGCCCCCGCGAGAAACCCGATGCCCGACCTGTTCGGCCTTCAGCCTTCCACCGCCGCCTCGGCTAAGTCTTGGTCTCGATCGGGGACCACCCGCCGGGCGCGGGCCGGGTATTCCTCCTCAAGCGCTTCGGCCGACCGCGCTCAGTTCGGCGTGTCGAACAGGCCGGGCGGAGCGACCTGACGGCGCACCACGCGGCGCAACGCGATGCTGGTCTGGATCCGCGCGACTCCGGGGAGGCGCGAAAGCGTCTCCTTGTGCAGCCGCTCGTAGTCCTCGGCGTCGCGGGCGACGACGCGCAGCAGGTAGTCGGCCTGGCCGGACATCAGATAGCAGTCCATGATCTCCGGGCACCTCTTCACCGCCTCCTCGAACGCGGAGAGGAAGTCCTCGGTCTGCCGGTCGAGGGTGATCTGGATGAAGATGCTGAGCTTGTGCCCGAGCGCAGCCTCGTTGATCAGCACGGTATAGCTGCGGATCACCCCCTGCCCTTCGAGCGCCTGGACGCGCCGCAGGCATGCCGAAGGGGAGAGGTTGACCCGGCTCGCCAGCTCGACGTTGGTGATGCGGCCGTCGTCCTGAAGGGTGCGCAATATTTTTACGTCGGTTTCGTCGAGCATCGCCGCATTCCGTTGCGTTTGGGGTGTGACCACACAATTTTGTGCGGAAATAACGCCACCGCGCGCCCCTCTTTGCAAGGATTTTCGCCCCGACGAAAGGTATAATCGGTGCGTTGTGTTGACCCCACACCTTCGACCCGAGGACCACCCCACATGCGCATCGGCGTTCCCACAGAGATCAAGAATCACGAGTACCGCGTCGGGCTTGCCCCGGCGGCGGCGCGCGAACTCGTCCACCACGGCCATCAGGTTCTGATCGAGGCCGGGGCCGGAGCGGGTATCGGCGCCGCCGACGCGGCCTATGCCGCCGCGGGCGCTACCATCGTCCCCACCGCCGCCGAGGTCTTCGAAACGGCGGAGATGGTGATCAAGGTCAAGGAGCCGCAGCTCGACGAGTGCAGAATGCTGCGCCCGGGCCAGGTTCTCTTCACCTACCTCCACCTCGCCCCCGACCCGGATCAGGCCGAGGCGCTGATGGCCTCCGGCTGTACCGCGATCGCCTACGAGACCGTGACCGCCGCCGACGGCGGCCTGCCGCTGCTCGCGCCGATGAGCGAGGTCGCCGGGCGGATGTCGATCCAGGCGGGCGCGCATGCGCTCGAAAAGGCCCAGGGCGGCCGCGGCGTGCTGCTGGGCGGCGTGCCGGGCGTGCCGCCGGGCAAGGTGGTGATCCTCGGCGGCGGCGTCGCCGGCACCAACGCCGCGCACGTCGCGCTCGGCTCGGGCGCCGACGTCACGATCGTCGACAAGTCGGTGCCGCGCCTGCGGCATCTCGACGCGATCTTCGGCGGCCGCGCCAAGACCGTCTATTCCACCGTCGACGCGGTCGAGGCGCTGCTGACCGACGCCGATCTGGTGATCGGCGCGGTGCTGATCCCGGGCGCCTCCGCGCCGAAGCTGGTCTCCCGCGCCAACCTCAAGACGATGCAGCCGGGCTCGGTGATCGTCGACATCGCGATCGACCAGGGCGGCTGCCTCGAAACCAGCCGCGCCACCACCCACGACGCGCCGACCTTCGTCGTCGACGGCGTGATCCACTACTGCGTCGCCAACATGCCGGGTGCGGTGGCGCGCACCAGCACCTACGCCCTCAATCACGCCACCCTGCCGTATGCGCTCGCGCTCGCCGACAAAGGCTGGAAACGCGCGCTCGCCGACGACGCGGGGCTGCGCAACGGCCTCAACATCCACGAGGGCCGCATCACCTTCAAGGCGGTCGCCGAGGCTCTCGGCCGCACCGCCGACTATCGCCCGGCGGACGCCTGCGCCGCCTGAGGCGAAACCGAGGAGGCGCGCGGAGCCTCTCCGCGCGCGACGGCCGTTCCAGAGGTCGGTTGATCTGGAAACGGCGCGCGGATGCGCGCCGCGTGACTGGTTGAGTTCGTTTCGTTCCACAGGATAGACTTCACCGGCCCGTCAGCGATGGCGGGCCGCTTTTTTGCCTGTTGACTGCGCCCGCGGCGGTCCATATTGGAGCGGCATGAGCACGCCATCCACCCCCCTCGCGGCTTCGGCCGCGCGCAAGATCGGCATCGTCAGCCTCGGCTGCCCGAAGGCGCTGGTCGATTCCGAACGCATCCTCACCCGCCTGCGCGCCGAGGGCTATGCGATCTCCCCCACCTATGCCGACGCCGACGCGGTGATCGTCAACACCTGCGGCTTCCTCGACAGCGCGCGGGCGGAATCCCTCGCCGCGATCGGCGAGGCGATCGCCGAGAACGGCAAGGTGATCGTCACCGGCTGCCTCGGCGTCGACGAAGCCACCGTCCGCAAGCAGTTTCCCCAGGTTCTCGCGGTGTCCGGCCCGCATCAGTACGAGGCGGTGATGCGGGCGGTCCACGCCGCCGCGCCGCCCGACGACAACCCCCACACCGCGCTGGTGCCGCCCGAAGGCGTGCGCCTCACCCCCCGCCACTACGCCTACCTCAAGATCTCCGAGGGCTGCGACCACGCCTGCGCGTTCTGCATCATTCCGCAGCTCCGCGGGCCGCTGGCCAGCCGTCCGGCGGCGAAGATCCTCTACGAGGCGGAGGCGCTCGCCGACGCCGGGGTGCAGGAACTGCTGGTGATCTCGCAGGACACTTCCGCCTACGGCCGCGATCTCCGCCATGCGGCGACCACCTGGCGCGGCGGGCCGGTGCGCGCCCACGTCGTCGACCTGTGCGAGGCGCTCGGCAAGCTCGGCCTGTGGGTGCGGCTGCATTACGTCTATCCCACCCGCGAGATCGAGGACCTGCTGCCGCTGATGGCCGACGGCGCGATCCTCCCTTACCTCGACATCCCGTTCCAGCACGCCAGCCCGAGCGTGCTCAAGGCGATGCGCCGCCCGGGCGGCCACGACCGGCTGCTCGAACGGATCCGCCACTGGCGCGACAAGGTGCCGGGGCTGACCCTGCGTTCCACCTTCATCGTCGGCTTCCCCGGCGAGACCGAGGCGGATTTCGCGGCGCTGCTCGACTGGATCGACCAGGCGGAGCTCGACCGCGTCGGTTGCTTCAAATACGAGAACGTCGCGGGGGCGCCCGCCAACGCCCTCGCGGACCACCTGCCCGAAGAGGTCAAGGACGAGCGCTGGCACCGCTTCATGCAGGCGCAGCAGGCGGTTTCGGCGCGGCGGATGGCGGCCAAGATCGGCACCCGCATCGACGTGATCGTCGACGAGGTCGACGAAGAGGGCGCGATCGGCCGGTCCGCCGCCGACGCGCCGGATATCGACGGCGAGGTGTATCTCAACGGCGAAACCCGCGTCGCAGTTGGCGATATCGTAGAAGTTGAGGTCGAACACGCCGAAGACTACGACCTGTGGGGGAGCCTGGTGGAGCGCGACTGAGCATTTCTTAACGCAAGGATCGGCCAAACTGTTCCCTTGGTTGAATTTTTCGCGGCGAGGGGGTTGCGTCGGAAGTCTTTGCCCCCAACTTGTTTGCAATCTGGGCAGGGTTTTTTCGTTGAGCCACGGCCGAGTATGTCAGCGGGCCGCATGCGAACCAGACCAAAGGGAGACAACAATGCGAATTCAAACCGGATCTGCGGTCGTCGCCGCCACCGGCATGCTGCTTTTGAGCGGCTGCGCCTGGGACATCGCGGGAACCGAAAAGCTGCCGAACCAGGGTGACGCGTTCGCCAAGGCGTTGCAGCAGCAGTACGTCGAGCGCGCCAAGTTCGAGCAGCACGAAGAAGACTGGATCTCGGTCGACTTCTTCACCAGCCGTGCCGAAATGGCCGCCGCCGGCAAGCCGCCGATGCTCCAGAATCCCTCGGAGCGTCACCTCGAGAAGGACGTCGCCGAGATCGGCAGCGGCTACAAGCGCCTCTCCGAGGCCCTCGCCGCCGGTGCGGCGAAGTCCGCTCCGCTCGCCTGCGCCCGCGCCCAGGCGTGGTTCGAGCACTGGATGGAGCAGTCCGAGGAAGGCCATCAGCCGCAGGACATCGCCTGGACCCGCGGCGAATTCATGAAGGCGGTGCCGGATTGCACCGTCGCCCCGCCGAAGCAGCCGGTCGCGGCCCCGAGCGCCGCCGGCGAGTCGGTGTGGCGGATCTTCTTCGCCTTCGACAAGTCCAACCTGACGCCTGAGGCCCGCACCTTCGTCGACCGCATCGTCACCGCCTACCAGAGCCAGAAGCCCTCGGCGGTGCAGGTGACCGGTCACGCCGACGCCTCCGGCCCGAACGCCTACAATCAGAAGCTCTCCGAGCGCCGCGCCAACGCGGTGGTCAAGGCTCTGAACGACAAGGGCGTCCCGGCTGCGGTGGTGCGCGAGCGCGCGCTGGGCGAGCAGCAGCTGCCGAAGCCGACCGCCGACGGCGTGAAGGAACCGGAAAACCGCCAGGTGACCGTGACCTTCGTGAAGTAAGCGGCGCACGCTTCGCGATAACGGAAAAGGCCCGGGGGTCGTCCCGGGCCTTTTTCACGCCCCCGTTTCGAGGACATCATGGATCCGCACGTCTTGCCGGTCGCGCTCGACCGCGCCTACCGCCTCATCAACCACGGCCCGACGGTCCTGGTTTCCGCCGCCCACGACGGCGTCGCCGACGTCATGACGGCCGCCTGGGCCTGCGCCCTCGACTTCTCGCCGCCGAAGCTCACCGTGGTGATCGACAAGGCCTCGCGCACCCGCGCGCTGCTGGAGAAGAGCGGCGGCTTCGCGGTCCAGGTGCCGACCGCGGCACAGGCGCGGCTCGCCCTCGGCGTCGGCTCGGTGAGCCTCGCCGACGCGCCCGACAAGCTCGCCTCCTGCGGCGTCGATCTCTTCCGCGCGCCGGACTGCGACCTGCCGCTGGTGGCCGGGTGCTCGGCCTGGCTGGCGTGCCGCGTGATCTCCGAACCGCACAACCAGCAGACCTACGACCTGTTCATCGGCGAGGTGACCGCCGCCTGGGCCGATTCGCGCGCCTTCGCCGACGGCCGCTGGCGCTTCGAGAGCGCCGATCCGGCGTGGCGCAGCCTGCACCACGTCGCGGGCGGGCACTTCTACGCCATCGGCAATCCCGTGGATCTCGATTAGGGTCGGGCGCGTTCGGCGCGCCAGCCTTCGATCAAAAAGCGGGCGATCGAATCGCGGCGCGGCAGCCGCAAAGCCGCGCCCTCCTCTTCCCATTCCGCCGCGGCGTCGAGATCGGCGGCGGTGAACCAGCGCGCGTCGGACACTTCCACCGCGTCGGGCTTCAGCGGCGCGAACGCGGCGGTGGCGCGGAAGCCGAGCATGATCGAGGACGGGAACGGCCACGGCTGCGAGGCACGATACGAGACCTCGGCGACGGCGCACCCGACCTCTTCCATCACCTCGCGGCGTACCGCCTGTTCGAGGGTTTCGCCGATTTCGACGAACCCCGCGAGGGTCGAAAAGACGTTGCCGGGAAAGCGCGCGTTGTGGGCGAGCAGACACACCGGCCGCCCCGCCGCGTCGACGCTCTCCACCAGCATGATCACCGCCGGATCGAGGCGCGGGTAGTGCTGCCGCGCGCACGCCGGATCGGTGCAGAGGCGCGAGTGCCCGACCTCGCGGCTTTCGGTGGGGTGCCCGCAGGCGCCGCAGAAGCGGTGGGTGCGGTGCCAATGGCAGAGGCCGCGCGCGGTCGCCAGCAGCGCCGCCTCGGCGGGCGGCAGCAGCGCCGAAAGCCCCCGGATTTCGGCATAGGCGCCGAGGCCGAAGGCGGCCTCCGCCTCGTCGCGCCCGGAGACGTCGAGGGCGAACACCGCGCCGCCGGTATCGACGCCGAGGAGAATCGCGCCGTTCGCCGGATCGGCGAGCAACGCCCTGGCCGCGTCGGAATTGAGGAAGGCGGCGCGCGGCGCGGCATCGGGCCAGCCGGAGACGAGATTGCGGTCGCGCCACACCGGCACGATCCGGCAGCGCGCCGCGGCGATCTCCGCCGCGATCCAGGCGTCGTCGAGCCGCCGCTCGCACGCGCGGTCGTAATCGCCGCCGGTGTAGCCGATCGCGAATCCGCCCATGTCGCTCTCCTGTCGAAACGAGGCGAAACCCTAGTCCGCCGCCGCCGTGCGGACAAGCGATTCCTTGCTATCCACATCTTTCGGTTGCGGAATTCCTCCCCATCTGAGACGAAAGGGCGAGGCTGGAGGTCGTGCGGCGAACTCCGGAAGAATCGACATCGCGGGCGTGCCGCCCGCGGCTTGCGGGAGACGGGAACCAATGCGGAACATGCGAATCGCCGGGCGGCTGATCCTGATCCCGGCGGCGCTGCTGATCCTCATGATCGGCGTCGGAATCGGCGGCTTCATCGGCATGTCGCGGATGCAGCAGGCGATGTCCGGGATCTACAACGACCGCGTGGTGCCTCTGCGCGACCTCAAGCAGGTGTCCGACGCCTACGCCGTCAACATCGTCGACACCACCCACAAGGCCCGCTCCGGCGCCCTCGACCGCGACCGGGCCTTGCGGAACGTCGCGCAGGCGAACGAGACCATCGCCCAACGCTGGAAGGCCTACACCGCGACCGAACTGACGCCCGAGGAACGGCGCCTGATCGAGGAGACGCGCCCGCTCATGCGGGCCGCCGACGCCGGCGCCGAAGAACTCGCGGCGCTGCTGCGCGCCGGCGACGCGGGCGGCATCGAGAGCTTCGCCGCGACCCGTCTCTATCCGCTCATCGACCCGGTGACCGCGCAGATCGACAAACTGATCGCCCTGCAGCTCACCACCGCCAAGGCCGACGCCGACGCGGCCGGGGCCCTGTTCGAAACCCTGACCTGGCTCGGCGCGGCACTGATGGCGGCGGGCGTGATGCTGGGCGTGGGCATCGCGCTGTGGATCGGCTCCGGCATCACCGGTCCGCTGCGCAGCCTGACCGCGGCGATGCGCGGGCTCGCCGACGGCGATCTCGGGGTCGCGATCCCCGCCGTGCGCTTCCACGACGAGGTCGAGGAGATGGGCCAGGCGCTGACGGTGTTCAAGCAGAACGCCGTGCGTCAGCGCCAGCTCGAGGCGGAGGAAAAGGCGGCGATCGCCGAGCGGGAGGCGCGGCAGCGGCGGATCGAGGCGTTGACGTCCGGGTTCGACGCCGTGGTCCATGCGCTGATCGCGAAGGTCCGGACGCTGGTGGAGCACCTGCACCACGCCTCCGAGGCCCTGAGCCGCAACGCCGAACAGGCCCAGCACCAGAGCGCCACGGTCTCCGCCGCGACCGAGGAGGCGACCGCCAACGTCGAAACCGTGTCGGCGGCGAGCGCCGAGCTCAACGCCTCGATCGCCGAGATCTCGCGGCAGGTGCAGCACTCGGCGACGATCGCGCGCGACGCCACCCGGGAGGCCGGAGCCACCAACGACCGCATGGGCGATCTCGTCGCCGCCGCCGACGCGGTGGGCGAGATCGTCGGCCTGATTTCCGACATCGCCAACGAAACCAACCTGCTCGCCCTCAACGCGACGATCGAGAGCGCCCGCGCCGGGGAGGCGGGCAAGGGTTTCGCGGTGGTCGCCAACGAGGTCAAGACCCTGGCGGGGCAGACCGCCCGCGCCACCGGCGAGATCACCCGGCAGATTTCGGCGATCCAGAGCGAAACCCAGTCGGCGGTCGCGGCGATCCAGGGCGTCGCGAACACCGTCGGCCGGATCGACGAACTGTTCTCGGCGATCGCCGGAGCGGTGGAGGAGCAGGGCGCGGCGACGGCGGAAATCTCCCGCAACGTCGAGCAGGCCTCGCAGGGCACCCGCCAGGTTGCCGACACCATCGCCGGAATCGCCACCGCGGCACGGGAAACCGGCGAGATGGCGCAGGACGTGTTCTCGGTCGCCGACGACCTGCTGCGGGAAAGCCAGGAGTTGGAGCGCGAGGTGCAGAGCTTCCTGCGTCAGGTTCGCCACGCCTGAGCCGTCGGATTCGCGACGTCAGCAGCACTGCATCTCGATCGCCTCCAGCAGCGCCCGACCGGCCTCGCCGCCCGGATCCTCGAACACCTCGGCGAGGTACATCACGTGCGAGCAGACGAGATAGAGGGCATCGCCGCCGCCCGCGCCATGCGCCGCGACCGCCCCGGCGCGGGCGGCGAAGCGCGCCCAGAACGGGTTGTCGAGCCGCCCCCGCGCCGCGAGGTGTTCCAGGGCGAGCGGCAGCAGGCGCGCCGCCATGCCGTCGCAGTCGATGTTGCGGAAGCTGACGTACCGATCCGCTTCCGGAGTGCCTCCGGCGTCGTCCATGGAACCTCCCGTTTGCCGGTCGAATCGCCGCAGAAGGAAGCAAATTCCGGACCACTGCCGAATTTCGCGGCAGTTCCGACGCACCTCCTTCCGCCCCGCCCCAGAGCCGCCGCCGCCTCCGGAGTGGCCCTGAACTTGCAAAGCGAAAGCCGACCACAGCGCGGAGGATCCCCTTGAAGCCGCCGGTTTTCTTCGACGAGATGCACAGCGGCGGCGGCGGCGTACGCCCGGCCTACGCGCGCTATGCCGACTGGCTGCACTCGGTGCCGCAGGAGATCCTCCAGCAGCGCCACGACCAGGCCAACTCGCTGTTCCGCACCGTCGGCATCACCTTCAACGTCTACGGCGAGGACGGCGGCGTGGAGCGCCTGATCCCGTTCGACATCGTGCCGCGGATCCTGTCGCCGGAGGAATGGGCGATCGTCGAGAGCGGCGTGATCCAGCGCGTCGAGGCGCTCAACGCCTTCGTCGCCGACGTCTACAACGACCAGGAGATCCTCCGCTCCGGCGTCGTTCCGGCGGAACTGGTGCTGTGCAACGACGCCTTCCGTCCCGAGATGCTCGGCCTCGCGGTGCCGCGCGCGATCTACGCCCACGTCTCCGGGGTCGACATCGTCCGCGTCGACGCCGAGACCTTCTACGTGCTGGAAGACAACGCCCGCACCCCGTCCGGCGTCTCCTACATGCTGGAAAACCGCCAAGCGATGATGCGGCTGTTCCCCGACCTGTTCGGAACCCACGCGGTGGCGCCGGTGAGCCATTACCCCGAACTGCTGCAGGACACTCTGCGCGCGGTGGCGCCGCGCGGCGTCGACGACCCGACGGTGGTGCTGCTCACCCCCGGGCAATACAACAGCGCCTATTTCGAGCACGCCTTCCTGGCGCAGGAGATGGGCATCGAACTGGTCGAGGGGCAGGACCTGTTCGTCGACGACGGCGACGTGTTCATGCGCACCACCCGCGGGCCGAAACGCGTCCACGTGATCTACCGCCGCGTCGACGACGATTTCCTCGACCCCCTCGCGTTCCGTCGGGATTCCGCGCTCGGCGTGCCGGGCCTGATGGCGGCCTACCGCCTCGGCCGGGTGACGGTGTGCAACGCGGTCGGCTCCGGCATCGCCGACGACAAGGCGATCTACGCCTACATGCCGGAGATCATCCGCTTCTATCTCGGCAAGGCGCCGATCCTCAACAACGTGCCGACCTACACCCTGAGGAAACCCGACGACCTCGCCTACGCCCTCGACCATCTGCCGGAACTGGTGGTCAAGGAGGTGCACGGCTCGGGCGGCTACGGCATGCTCGTCGGCCCCGCCGCGACCCGGGAGGAGATCGCGGCGTTCCGCGCCAAGATCCTCGCCCAACCGGACGGCTTCATCGCCCAGCCGACGCTCGCGCTCTCCACCTGCCCGACCTTCGTCGACCAGGGGATCGCGCCGCGCCACGTCGACCTGCGGCCGTTCGTGCTCTCGGGCAAGACCACGCGGGTGGTGCCGGGCGGCCTCACCCGCGTGGCGATGCGCAAGGGCTCGCTGGTGGTCAACTCCTCGCAGGGCGGGGGAACCAAGGACACCTGGGTATTGGAGACGCCGCATGCTCGGGCGCGCCGCTGACAACATCTTCTGGATGGCGCGCTACGTCGAGCGCGTCGAGAACACCGTGCGGCTGCTGCGCGCCACCGCGCTCACCGCGCTGCTGATCCAGTCCGCCGACGGCGGCGACGACGCCTCCGCATGGGCGCGGCCGCTGCTGCTCACCGGGCGGATGGACGACTTCCTGGCGCGCTACGAGCAGCTCTCGCCCGGACGGCTGATCGCCTACATGCTGCTGGACCGCGACAACCCGGCGAGCGTCAAGTCGGTGCTCGACCGGGCGCGGGAAAGCGCGCGCGCCACCCGCCACCTCCTCACCAACGAGGTCTGGGAGAGCATCAACACCACCTGGCTGGCGATCAAGGACCTGCACTACGCAGCGCTCGCGCAGGACAGCCTCGACGACCGCCTCGACTGGCTGACCGAGCGCTGCTTCGTCTTCCGCGGCGCGCTGTTCGGCTCGATGCGGCGCGACGAGGGCCTGCTGTTCGCCAACCTCGGCCTCTATCTCGAACGCGGCGACCACACCGCCCGCTTCCTCGCCTCGCAGCCCGACCGCGCCGCCGCCGGCGACGACCCGGCGGCGAAGGTGCGCGAATACTACGAGGCGACCGCGCTCCTGAAGGCGCTCGGCTCCTACCGCGCCTACCGCGAGACCTATTCCAGCAACGTCGAGTTCGCGCGCGTCGCCGAACTCCTGATCCTCCACGGCACGGTGCCGCGCAGCCTGCGCGGCGCGATCGACGAGATCGTCGCCTCGCTGCGCGCCCTCAACCCCACCGCGGACTCGCTCAAGGCCGCGCACGAGTTGCAATACCGCCTGCAAACCGTGCAGATCGGCCACGTCCGGCGCGTCGGCCTGCGCGCTTTCCTTCTCGATTTCTCGAAGGAGCTGGACGACATCTCCGCCCAGATTCAGCGCGACTTCATGATGGTGCAGTGACATGCGGCTGGAGATCACCCACGAGACCCGCTACACCCTCGCCCACCCGGCGCGGCGCAGTGTGCAGTACCTGCGCCTCACCCCGCGCGCCGACCGCTGCCAGCGGGTGGAAAGCTGGACGATCGGCGGCCCCGAGCGCATCCGCCCGTGGACCGACGGCTACGGCAACCTCGTCCACGTCGCCACCGAGAGCGACGTTCACGACGCCATCGCGATCCGCGTCGCGGGCATCGTCTCCACCCGCGACACCGCCGGGGTTCTGCCGCTCGACGACGGCCTGCCGCCGGACATGTTCCTCCGCCCCACCGCGCTCACCCGCGTCTCCGAGGCGATCGCCGGGTTCGCGAAGCCGTTCGCCGAAATGCGCCCGCGCCAAGGCGACATCGCGACCCTGCACACGATGATGGCGGCGCAGGCCGACGCGATCGCCTTCGAGGCCGGGTTCACCGACGCCGCCACCCCGGCGGCGGCGGCGTTCGCCAACGGGCGCGGCGTCTGCCAGGACCATACCCACATCTTCATCGCCGCCTGCCGCGTCGTCGGCTTGCCGTGCCGCTACGTTTCGGGCTATCTGGCGGCGGGCCAGGGCGACGTCGCCACCCACGCCTGGGCCGAGGCGTTCGTCGCCGACCTGGGCTGGGTGAGCTTCGACGTCGCCAACCGGCAGTCGGCCACCGACGCCTACGTCCGCCTCGCGGTCGGGCCCGACTACGCGGCGGTCGCGCCGGTGATCGGCGTGCGCACCGGCGGCGGCGGCGAGGAGATCTCCGTCGCCGTGCAGGTGCGCCAGGTGCAGTGAGCGGAGCGTCTTCATGAGTTATTGCCTCGGCATGCGCCTCGACGAGGGGCTGATCTTCATCTCCGATTCCCGCACCAACGCGGGCGTCGACAGCGTCTCCACGTTCCGCAAGACCTTCGTCTTCGACGCCGCCGAGGATCGCGTGGTGGTGCTGCTCTCGGCGGGCAACCTCGCGATCACCCAGGCGGTCGTCACCCTTCTCTCCGAGCGCCTCGGCGAGACCGACACCGGCCGCAGCCTCTACGCCGCGGCCAGCATGTTCGAAGTCGCGCGGGTGGTGGGCGCGGTGCTGCGCGAGGTGCGCGACCAGGACGGCGAGGCGCTGGCGGCGCAGGGCGTCGAGTTCGCCGCGTCGTTCATCCTCGGCGGGCAAATCCGCGGCGAACCGGCGCGGCTGTTCCACGTCTACAGCGCCGGCAACTTCATCGAGGCCTCGCGCGAGACGCCGTACTTCCAGATCGGCGAAACCAAATACGGCAAGCCGATCCTCGAACGGGTGCTACGGCCGGAAATGCCGCTGCTCGACGCCGCCAAATGCGGCCTGGTGTCGTTCGATTCGACGATCCGCGCCAACCTCTCGGTCGGCCCGCCGTTCGACCTGACGATCTGCCTCGCCGACGCCTGCACGGTGTCGATGCGGCGCTCGTTCGCCCCCGGCGACGCCTATTTCGAGCGCCTCGGCCGGGTGTGGGGCAACGGTCTGCGCACCCTGTTCCTGACCCTGCCGAATCCCGACTGGTCGGACGCCCTCGAACACGCCCAGGCCGCCGCCGCCCGCGCGGCGGCCGATGCCCGCCGCGACGCGGAGACCTGAACGGACCGCCATTCCGTCATTCCAGCCGGTTGAAATTCCTCCCGTTCCCTCCCATCCTCAGCGCGGGGGAATTCACCGCTTCCGGATGCCCGACATGACGCTTTCCCGTACGTTCCGCGCCGCCGCATCGCTCGGTGCGTTCCTGCTCTCCACCGCCGCCCACGCCGACGGAACCTACTCTCTGCGTTTCGAGAACGACGTCCTCAACAATTCCGACGGCCACTACACCCACGGCACGCGCATCGAATGGGTGGGCGACGACGCCACCGCCGGGCCCGAGGCGGTGCGCGAGGCGCTCGATACCCTCTTCCCGTTCGGCACCCTCGCGGGCGCACGCCTCGGCTTCGCCCTCGGTCAGAACATCTACACCGCCAAGCACACCCGCAGCGCCGCCCTCGAGCCCCGCGACCGCCCCTACGCGGGCTGGCTCTACGTCGGCGCGTCGCTCTCCGACGAGACGCCGCTGGCGCCCGGACGCGACTTCAGCGCCCTCACCACCGTGGAGCTGGACCTCGGCCTCGTCGGCCCCCAGGCCTTCGGCGAGCAGGTGCAGAACGGCTACCACACCCTCGCCGGGTTCGAGCACGCCCGAGGGTGGGACAACCAGCTCAAGAACGAGCCGACCGCGTCGCTGATCATGTCCCGCACCTGGCGCTCCGCGCCGCTCGCGCTCGGCGACTACGAGGCGGACGTCCTGCCCGCGCTCGACGCCAGCGTCGGCAACGTCACCGTGCACGGCGGCGGCGGCGCGCTGGTGCGCTTCGGCCAGGGGCTGGGAGTGGACTACGGACCGGCGCGCAACCCGCCGTTCTATTCCCCGGCGACGATCGCCAACCCGGGCATCGACTTCGCATGGTACGCGTTCGCCGGGGCCGACGGCCGGGTGGTGGCGCACAACATCTTCCTCGACGGCAACACCTTCGCCGACAGCCACAGCGTCGACCGCCGCTGGCTGGTGGGCGACCTGCGCTTCGGCGTCGCGATGCTGGTCTCGGGGGTGAAGATCGAGTTCGCGCAGAACATCCGATCCAAGGAATTCATGGACCAGACCGGCCCCGACCGTTTCGCGACGCTGACGCTATCGGCACGATTTTAGCCGTCTCCGCCCCGGCGACGCGGACGCAGTCGCGGCCCGCCGCCTTGGCGGCATAGAGCGCCGCGTCGGCGGCCTGAAGCGCCGCGTCGAGATTGAAGGGCGGCCGCCATCCGGCGACGCCGAAGCTTGCGGTCGCGACGAGCGGGTCGCCCCCCGCGATCGGCTCGGCGGAGAAGCGCGCACGCACCCGCTCGGCGACGCGCGCCGCGGCGTCGGCGTCGGAGCCCGGCAGCAGCACCGCGAACTCCTCGCCGCCGATCCGCCCGAGGGCGTCGGACGGACGGATCAGTTCCTGCACCACCGCAGTGAAGCGCTTCAGCACCACGTCGCCGCGCGCGTGGCCGTAGGTGTCGTTGATCGCCTTGAAGTGATCGAGGTCGCAGATCACCAGGGACACCGGGTAGGCGCCGCGGCGCGCCCGCTCGCCCTCGGTGACGGCGCGCTCGGTGAAGGCGCGGCGGTTGAGCGCCCCGGTCAGCGGATCGGTGGTGGCGAGGCGGTGCAGCTCGCTCTCCTTGCGCTTCCGCTCGGTGATGTCGGTGAACGCGGCGTAGATCAGGGTATCGTCCTGGAGGCGTAGCACCGTCGTCGAGGTCTGCACCCAGCACGGGCGGCCGTCGGCGCGGATCATCCGCGCCTCGCGATCCTCGATGTGGCCGCGGATCCCGAGTTCGGTCAGCAGTCCGCCGTACTGCTCCGCGGATTCCCAAAGATTCGCGGCGGAGCGGCCGATCAGCTCGGGCGCGCCGCGACCGAAGAACTTCGCCGCCGCCTGATTGACGTAGACCAGCGCGCCGCTCGCCTGATTGGAGAGCACCGCCGGGATCGGCGAGGCGTCGATGATGGCGCGCAGCGCGGTTTCGTTCTTCTGCAGTGCCTGCTCGACGCGCTTGCGCTCGGTGATGTCGGAGAACGCAGCGAACAGCAGGGTTTCGCCGTCCATCTCCACCTGCGCCGCCGAATACAGCACCCAGAAGGTCTTGCCGTCGGGGCGCCTCATCGTGATTTCGAAGTTCTCGATGCGCCCGGCGTCGGCGAGATAGCCGCGCAACTCTTCGGAGAAATCCTCGTCCTCGGTGAAGTCGAAGACGTTGACCTCGGAAAGATCGCGGCCCTGCAGGCCGAACAGCGCCACCGCCTGCGGATTGGCGCGCACCAGCGTGCCGTCCTTGTGGGCGAGCACGTAGGCCACCGGCAGCGAGGCGAACACCCGGCGCATCTGATCGCGCGACAGGCGGAGCGCCTCGCGGTTGTCGCGCAGCAACGCCAGCGCCTCGGCCTGACGCCGCTCGCGCAGCGCCACCAGCCACACCGCCGCGAGGAACGCGAGCGGCAGCAGGGCGAGCGCGGCGATCGCCGCGAGACCGGCGTGGCGCAGGGTCGCCTCGTCGAAGCGCGCGAGGAACGCGAGCGGAGCCTCGTCCGCCGCCAGCAGCACGGACGCCAGCGCCACCGCCGACAGCGAGATCAGCGCCGCCGATCCGACCGCCACGCGCCAGGTCAGAAGCCGCGCCGCGCCGAGGTGCGGAGCGCCGTGCGCGCCGCTGGCCGTCGCGTCGCCGCCGGGCGTCTCCAGATCCTTGATCAAAATCGCGTCCGCATCCACTTCGGCGTCGCCCGCGCCGGGCCGCCGCCCACGTCCGACCCTCTCTTCGCGGAAGGTTCGGCCGCGTTCCCATAAGATCAAGCGAATTTATAGCCCCCGGCGGCGTCGAGGCGCAATTCTTCCGAGAACACCGCCCTGATTCCCGGCGATTTTTTCGCCCTAGGTTTCCGGCGAGCGGGCGACCTCTTCCATAAACGTCTCCAATACCATGTTGGGGCGACCACCCTTCCGGGTGATGACCGCATAACGAGTGCGATAGCCGGTGAGGTCCGGACGAATCGGACGCATCCGCCCCTGCCCCACCCACTGCGCCGCCACGTGGTCGGGCAGAAAGCCGACGTAGAGCCCGGTCAGGATCAGAAACGCCACGCCCTCGCGGTCGGTGGCGGTGGCGGTGGAGGTCAGGCGATGCAGCAACGGCCCGATCTCCTCGGCCGGAGCATGGGCGGGCATCACCGCGTCGGCAGCGGCGATGTCGTCGATGGAGATCTCCGCGTCCGCACGGGCGAACAGCGGATGCGCGGCGGCGCAATAGAGATGGGCTTCCTCCTGATAGAGGGCTTGGTAGTCGAGACCCTGGAGCCGCCGCAGCTCGGGGATCACGCCGACGTGCAGGCGGCCGTCGAGCACCCCTCGCTCGACGTCCGACGGCGGCGCCATGCGGATGCGGATGGCGACGCCGGGGCCACGGCGCTTGAGCGCGGTGAGCGCGTTGGTGACGCGCATCCGCGGCATCGTCACGAGGTTGTCGATCAAGCCGATCGCGAGTTCGCCCGAAAGCCGCGCGTGGATCGCGTGGACCTCGGCGCGGAAGGTCTCGACGCCGGTGAGCAGCCGCACCAGCGCGTCGTACACCCGGCGGCCCTCGTCGGTGAGCGCGAACCCGGCGCGGCCGCGGCGGCACAGCCGCAGCCCCAATCGCTTTTCGAGATCGGCGATGGAGAGCGAGATCGCCGACCGGGTGACGTTGAGCTCGGCCTCCGCCTGAGCGAAGCCGCCGCGTTCGACGACGGTGCGGAACACCCGCAGAAGCCGGAGATCGGTATCGCCGACGGTGCCGACGCGGAAGGCGGGGCGGGCCATCAGGTAAGCATATCCTTATGTTTTCGTGATTCGTTTCGCATTTAACAAAACTACGCCCGTCGCTACCTTGTGTTCAACCGGATTTCCCCGATCGGGCGGGCGCCTGCGCCTTCGCCCTGGCCATGGAGCGCGCGATGACGCAGACGACGACGATGCCGAACGATCTCTCCGCCCACTGGATGCCGTTCACCGGCAACCGCTGGTTCAAGGCGCACCCGCGGATGATCGCGTCGGCGAAGGGTTGCCACTACACCACCGCCGACGGACGCACCCTGGTGGACGGCCTCTCCGGCCTATGGTGCTGCGGCGCGGGCCACGCCCGCCCCGAGATCGCCGAGGCGATCGGGCGGCAGGCGACGCAGCTCGACTACGCGCCCGGCTTCCAGGTCGGCCAACCGCTCGCGTTCACGCTCGCGACCCGCCTCGCCGAACTGGCGCCGGGCGACCTCAACCACGTGTTCTTCACCAACTCCGGTTCGGAATCCGCCGATACCGCGATCAAGATGGCGCGCGGCTATTGGCGGGTGAAGGGCGAGCCCAACCGCAGCAAGGTGATCGGCCGGGTGAAGGCGTATCACGGCGTCAACTTCGGCGGCATGAGCGTCGGCGGCATCGCCGGCAACCGCAAGATGTTCGGCGCGGGCATCGACGCCGACCATCTGCCGCACACCCTGCTCGCCGCCAACGCGTTTTCGAAGGGGCTGCCGGACAAGGGCGTGGAGAAGGCCGACGAACTCGAAGACATCATCGCCCTGCACGACGCCTCGACGATCGCGGCGGTGATCCTCGAACCGCTGTCGGGCTCGGCCGGGGTGATCCTGCCGCCCAAGGGTTACATGCAGCGGATCCGCGAGATCTGCGACAAGTACGGCATCCTCCTGATCTTCGACGAAGTGATCACCGGCTTCGGCCGCACCGGCCGGATGTTCGGCGCGGAGGCCCTCGGCGTCACCCCCGACCTGATGACGGTGGCGAAGATGCTCACCAACGGCACCGTGCCGATGGGCGCGGTGTTCGCCTCCGACCGCGTCTACGACACCTTCATGGAGAACGGCGGGCCGGAGTACGCCATCGAGTTCCCGCACGGCTACACCTATTCGGGCCACCCGATCGCCTGCGCCGCCGCGCTGGCGACCCTCGACGTGATCGAGACCGACGGCCTCGTCGGCCGCGCCGCCGCGCTCGCGCCGTATTTCGAGGACGCGATCCATTCGCTCAAGGGCTTGCCCCACGTCGAGGACATCCGCAACTTCGGCCTCGCGGGCGCGGTGCAGCTCGAAGAGCTTCCCGGACAGCCCGCGAAGCGCGCGTTCGACGCCTTTCAGGCCTGCTGGGACAAGGGCGCATACGTCCGCTGCGGCGGCAACACCCTGCAATTCGCCCCGGCGTTCGTGGCCGAAAAGACCGACATCGACCGCCTGTTCGGCATCGTCGCCGAAGTTCTCAAGTCTCAAGCGTAGGAGCGACCGCATGACCGTCGAAACCCAGTCCCTGCCGCTGATCGGCCATTTCGTCGGCGGCCGCGCGGTGCCCGAGGCCGCCCGCACCCAGCCGGTCTACGACCCCGCGCTCGGCCACCCGGTGGCCGAGGTCGCGCTCGCCTCCGCCGCCGAGGTCGACGCGGCGGTCGAGATCGCGAGCCTCGCCTTCCCCGCCTGGGCGGCGACGCCGCCCGCCAAGCGCGCGCAGGTGATGTTCCGCTTCAAGGCGCTGCTGGAGCGCGACGCCGACCGCATCTGCGCGGCGATCGCGCGCGAGCACGGCAAGACCGTCGACGACGCCCGCGGCGAGCTGATCCGCGGCATCGAGGTGGTGGAATACGCCTGCGGCGCGGGTCAGCTCCTCAAGGGCGAGCACTCCCGCGACGTCGGCCCCGGCATCGACGCCTGGAGCGAACTGCGGCCGCTCGGCGTGGTCGCGGGAATCACGCCGTTCAACTTCCCGGCGATGGTGCCGATGTGGATGTTCCCGATGGCGCTGATGTGCGGCAACGCCTTCGTCCTCAAGCCGTCGGAGCGCGATCCCTCGGCGTCGCTGATCCTCGCCACGCTGCTCGCCGAGGCGGGCCTGCCGGACGGCGTGTTCAACGTCGTCCAGGGCGGCAAGGAAGCGGTGGACGCACTGCTCGCGAACCCGCGGGTCAAGGCGGTGAGCTTCGTCGGTTCGACGCCGGTCGCCGAGGCGATCTATCGCGCCGGAACCGCCGCGGGCAAGCGCGTCCAGGCGCTCGGCGGCGCCAAGAACCACGCGGTGGTGATGCCCGACGCCGACATGGACGCCGCGGTTCCGGCGATGATCGGCGCGGCCTACGGCTCAGCGGGCGAGCGCTGCATGGCGCTTTCGGTGGCGGTGTGCGTCGGCGACGCCGCGGCGGACGCGCTGATCGCGCGCCTCGAACCGGCGATGGCGGCGATCAAGGTCGGCGCGTGCAGCCAGCCCGGCATCGACATGGGGCCGGTGATCACCGCCGAAAGCCGGGCGCGGATCGCGGGCTACATCGCCCAGGCCGAGGCCGACGGCGCGACCGTCGTGGTCGACGGCCGCGACGTGGCGGTCGAAGGGCATCCGCACGGCTTCTTCGTCGGGCCGTGCCTGATCGACCGGGTCGAGCCCGGCATGAGCGTGTACACCGACGAGATCTTCGGGCCGGTGCTGTGCGTGGTGCGGGTGGAAACCCTGAACCGGGCGATCGCGCTGATCAACGCCCACGAGTTCGGCAACGGCACCTGCATCTTCACCCGCGACGGCGAGGCGGCGCGCGACTTCGCCGACCGCGTCGAGGTCGGCATGGTGGGCGTCAACGTGCCGCTGCCGGTGCCGGTGGCGTACCATTCGTTCGGCGGCTGGAAGCGGTCGCTGTTCGGCGACCTCCACGTCTACGGGCCGGACGCGGTGCGCTTCTACACCCGCAAGAAGGCGATCACCCAGCGGTGGCCCGCCTCGGGAATCGCCGAAGAGACGCAGTTCGCCTTCCCCTCCCACGGGCGCTGACGCCCGTTTCGAAAAAAATCGAACCTCCGACGGCGGCGAAACTCCTTGCGGGGTTTCGCCGTTTTCCGTTCTGATGGGGTTTCGGCCTCGCTCCCGGATTCACGCCCTTGCCCGACATCTCGCCGCTCACGCCCGACATGCTGATCGCCTTCCTGGTAATGGCGGGGGTGTTCGCGCTGTTCGTGCGCGACCGCCTGCCCGCCCACGTTTCGGCGATGGCGGCGATGGCGGTGCTGCTGGTCGCGGGGGTAATCGACACCAACGACGCGCTCGGCGTGTTCTCCAATTCGGCGACCGCGACGATCGCCTGCATGTGCATCCTCTCCGCCGCGCTCGAACGCACCGGCGTGATCGACGCCCTGGGCAGCCGCCTGATCGACCTCGCCGGGCGCAACCGCCTCGCCACGGTGGCGGCGATGATGGCGGGGGTCGGCGGCGTCTCGGCGTTCATGAACAACACCCCGGTGGTGATCATCATGGCGCCGGTGGTGGTGGCGGTGGCGCGCACGCTCAAGGACAGCCCGTCGAAGTACCTGATTCCGCTGTCCTACATGGCGATCCTCGGCGGCACCTGCACGCTCATCGGCACCTCCACCAACATCCTCACCGACGGCATCGCGACGCAGAACGGCCAAGCGCCTTTCAGCATGTTCGAGATCACCCCGGCGGCGGCGATCATGGCGCTGGCGGGCGCGGCGTTCCTGATGACCGTGGGCCGCCGCCTGTTGCCCACGCGCGAGCTTCTCGACACCGAGATCCTCGCCGAGGCTCCCCGCACCCGCTACGTCGCCGAGGCGGTGATTCCCGAGGGATCGCACCTGATCGGCAAGACCCTCAACGAGGTGATGTTCACCTCCGAGGAGGGCTATCAGGTGCTCGACCTGATCCGCGAGCGCCGCAGCAGCCGCACCCGCCTCGCCGGGCTGCTGGAGGCGATGCGTTCCGAGGACGACGAAGACGACGAGCGCCCGATGTCGACGATGCGCGACCTGCCGCTTCAGGCCGGCGACCGGCTGGTGTTCCGCTCCGACAAGGCGGAGCTGATGGAGCTCAAGGACAGCGCCGGGATCACCTTCGACATCGAGGGCAGCACCGAGACCTACCGCTCGCTCAAGCCGCGCCAGACCGGCGTGCGCGAGGGCGTGATCGGCCCCAACTCGCGCTTCATCGGCCGGGTTCCGGTCGATCTGCGGCTGCGGCGGCACTACGACAGCTACATCATCGCGGTCAGCCGCGACCGCCGCAACGTCACCGCGCTCGACAACTTCCGCCTGCGGCACGGCGACGTGCTGCTGTTCGACGGCCCCACCGACGAACTCGACCGGCTGTTCGCGCAGGAGGAAATCCTGCCGGTGACGCACTTCCAGACCCGACCGCTGCAACCCGTCAAGGCGGCGGTCACGGTGGCGGTGATCGTCGCCGTCGTCGGCCTCTCGGCGCTCGAGGTGATGCCGATCGCCGGACTCGCGATCGCGGGCGCGGTGGCGGCGATCCTCGCCGGATGCGTGACCGTGCAGCGCGCCTACGAGTCCATCGAGTGGCCGATCCTGATGCTGATCTTCGGCATGCTCGCGGTCTCGGCGGCGATGGAGAAGTCCGGCGCGGCGAAGCTGGTGGTCGAGCTGGTGACGGGATCCGCCAAGGATTTCGGCCCGATCGCGATACTGGCGGCGGTGTATCTTCTCACCTCGCTGCTCACCGAGGCGCTCTCCAACAACGCCTGCGCGGTGCTGATCACGCCGATCGTGATCGGCATCGCCGAGCAGGCGGGGCTCAATCCGCGCGCGCTGGTGGTCGCGGTGATGCTCGGCTCGTCGGCCAGCTTCGCGACGCCGATCGGCTACCAGACCAACACCTACGTCTACAACATCGGCAACTACCGCTTCGCCGACTTCCTCAGGATCGGCCTGCCGATGAACCTGATGATGCTGGCGATCGCGGTGCTGGTGATCCCGCTGTTCTGGCCGCTGACGCCGTAGATTCCCCGGAGCGGCTCAGCGCCCGGGTCGGACCGCGAGGATGATCGCGGAGGCGGCGTCGACGTGCATCTCCTGGGGGCGGCCTTCGGCGTCGAACACGCCGATGACGTAGACCCAGCGCCCGCCCTCCTTGACCAGGCGGCTCGCGCCGAGTTCGCCCTCGATCGCGGGCATGATCCGCTCGATCACCTCGGCAAGGGGCAGCACCTCGCCCTCGGGCAACGCCGCGGTTTCGTCGGCGCGCGCGGGCGCGGCGGCGAACAGTGCCAAAGCAAGGGCCAGGCCGATCCGGAACATGATGGTCGCATCCTCCGAAGGCGGACTTTAAGCCCGGGCGTGGAGCTAGTCGAGAGTCATGCGGTAACGTTTGATTGCAATCGTACCCGCGGCGAGCACGAACGCCGCCATCGCGGCGACGTCGAGCGCGATCTCGCTCCAGCCGTTGCCCTTGAGGAGAATGCCGCGGACGACGCGGAGGAAATGGGTGAGCGGCAGCGCCTCGCCGAGCACCTGCGCCCACTCCGGCATGCCGCGGAACGGGAACATGAACCCCGACAGCATGATCGAGGGCAGAAAGAAGAAGAACCCCATCTGCACCGCCTGCAGCTGGTTGGCGGCGAGGGTGGAGAAGGTGAAGCCGACCGCGAGATTGGCGACGATGAAGACGACGGTGACGGCGGACAGCAGGACGAGATCGCCGACCATCGGCACCGCGAACAGCAGCTTCGCGGCGACGAGAATGAACGCCACCTGGGCGTAGCCGATGGCGACGTAGGGCAGGATCTTGCCGAGCATCACCTCGAGGGGCGTGAGCGGCATCGCCAGCAGGCTTTCCATCGTGCCGCGCTCGCGTTCGCGGGTCACGGCGAGGCAGGTCATGATCACCATCGTCATCGTCAGCACCACGCCCATGAGGCCGGGAACGATGTTGAACGCGGTCTCGCCCTCCGGATTGTACAGGCGATGGACGATCAGCTCGAACGGCGGCTCGCCTTGGCGCAGCCGCGCGTTGGGGCCGGAAAGGTCGCGGTCGGCGGCATGCCGCGACAGGCGTTCGAGCACGCCGAGCGCGCTCGCGGTGGCGGCCGGGTCGGTGGCGTCGGCCTCGACCAGCAACCCCGGGCGCTCGCCCCGCAGGACCCGGCGCGAAAAGTCGGGCGGGATCGACACCACGAACTGGGCGTCGCCGCGCGCGAGGATCGCCGCCGCCTCCGCCTCGCTTTCCGGCAGCAGGGTGACGTCGAAGTAGCGCGACGCCTGCATCGCCGCGACCACCGCGCGGCCGACCGGACCGTGGTCGGCGTCGCGGATCGCGGCGGGCAGGTGCTTGGGGTCCGAATTGATGGCATAGCCGAACAGCAGAAGCTGCATCAGCGGAATTCCCACCATCATCCCGAAGGTCAGCCGGTCGCGGCGGATCTGCACCAGCTCCTTGACGACCATCGCGAACAGGCGGGAGAGGGAGAAGGTCATCGCCGCGCCTCCGCCGGATCCGGGTTGTCCGCCATCAGGTGGATGAACACGTCCTCGAGGTTCGGCTCGGCGGTTTTCCAGGCGAGCCCCTCGGCGGCGGCGAGACGATCGAGATCGGCGGCGAGCGCCGCCGCGTCCGGCCCCGCGACGTGAATCTCCGCCCCCATCGCCGTGGCGGTTTCGACCGCGGGCAGCGCCTTGACCCGCCGCACCAGCTCGGCATCGCCGCCCGAGACCGCGGCGGCGGCGAGCCCCGCCGCGCGTGTGACCTCGGCCACGGTACCGGTGGCGAGCAGCCTGCCGTAGGCGATGTAGGCGATCGCGTGGCAGCGCTCGGCCTCGTCCATGTAGTGGGTCGAAACCAGCACCGTCATGCCCTCGGCGGCGAAGCCGTGGATGCGGTCCCAGAACTCCCGCCGCGCCTGCGGATCGACCCCGGCGGTGGGCTCGTCGAGCAGCAGCAGGCGGGGCTTGTGGAGGATCGTCGCGGCGAGGGCGAGGCGTTGCTTCCAGCCGCCCGACAGATGCCCGGCGAGCTGGTCGCGGCGGCCGCCGAGCCCCATCCGGTCGAGCGCCGCGCCGACCCGTGCGCGGCGCTCCGGCACGCCGTGGACGCGCGCGGCGAAATCGAGATTCTCCCCAACCGTCATGTCTTCGTAGAGCGAGAAGCGCTGCGTCATGTAGCCCGCCTGCCGCTTGATCGCGGCGGTGTCGCGGCGGATGTCGAGGCCGAGCACCTCCCCTTCCCCGCCGTCGATGCCGAGCAGACCGCAGAGCATCCGGATGGTGGTGGTCTTGCCCGAACCGTTGGGGCCGAGAAAGCCCATGATCCGCCCTTCCGCCACCGTCAGGTCGACCGCGTCCACCACCGTGCGGCCGCCGAAGCGCTTGGTCAGCCCGGTCACGCGGATCGCGTCGGTCATGGCGGGGCGATCTCCACCGGCTGCCCCGGACGCAGGCGCGCCGCGGTCGCGGCGTCGGGTTTGAGTTCGACCAGGAACGCGAGCTTGGCGCGATTGTCGCGCGAATAGAGGATCGGCGGCGCGTAGGCGGCCTCGGCGGAAACGAACGCCACCGTCGCCGTCGCGCCGTCGGGGCAGCCCGCGCAGCGGAGCGCCACCCGGCTCCCCTGCGGCAGGCGGCCCAGGTCCGCCGCGCCGAGATAGGCGCGCACCGACACGTTGCCGGGCGGCAGCAACCGCGCCACCGGCTGCCCGGCCGCGACCACCTCGCCGGGCTGGAACAGCACGTCCTCGACCCGTGCGTCGGCGGGTGCGGCGGCGGCGCGGTCGGCGAGCGCGACGCGGGCGCGGTCGAGGGCCGCCCCGGCCGCCTCGGCTGCCGCCCGCGCGGCGACGATCTCGGGATCGCGGGCGGCGAGACGCGCGGCGGCGAGCCGGGCGTCGAGCTCGGCGACCCGGGCGCGCGCCTGGGCGGCTTCGGCCGCGGCGGCGTCGAGGCGGGCGCGAAGCTCCGCCGAAGTGCCCCTGAGGCCGCGCTGGCGGGCCAGCTCGGTTTCGGCGAGGCGGCGGGCGGCGGCGGCCTGGTCGCGCTGCGCGGCGATCACCGCGATCTCCTCGGGCCGGTCGCCGGACAACAGGTTTTCGTAGGTCGCGGTGGCGCGGGCGCGCTCCGCCTCCGCCTGCGCCAGCGCCGCGCGCTCGGCCGCGGCGTCGAGGCGGAACACCTCGTCCCCCGCCGCGACCCGGCCGCCGCGCGTCACGTTCACCGCCTCCACCCGGCCGCCGGTCGGCGCGCCGAGGTCGACGAAATCCCCCTCGACGTAGCCCTGGATCGGCGGCGGCCCCTGCTCGAAGCACCCGGCCAGCACCAACGCGAACGCGGCCGGGCCGAAGCGACGGATGCTCATGCGCCCTCCCCGGCGACGCCCCCGATCAGGATGCGCGCCATTTCGGCGGCGTAGGCGGCGGGGTCGAGCGGCTGCCCGACGGCGCGGCCGAGGCCGTGGTTCCACATCGCCAGCGTCAGCGCCGGCGCGATCACCGCGAACGGCGCAAGCGGCCCGAGATCGGCGGCGAACTCGCCGCGCGCCCGGCCGCGCGCGAGAATCCCCTCGATCACGCCGAACCCGCGCGACACCACCTCGCGCACGTAGTATTCGGCGA
Organism: uncultured Alphaproteobacteria bacterium; assembly: GCA_900079695.1. NCBI lineage: Bacteria > Pseudomonadati > Pseudomonadota > Alphaproteobacteria > uncultured Alphaproteobacteria bacterium. The sequence continues at coordinate 3,968,104 of LT599022.1, read as the reverse complement.
TGTCGGGAAAGTTGCCCGCCTCGGACAGCACGATCTTGGGAATCGCTCCGGCGGGAGTGGCGGCGAGGGTTCGGCAGATCTCCGTCATCACTCGCCGGAGCAACTCGTCGGACGGTCCCTCGAACCCGGCGGCGAGGGTTTCGAGATGCGCCACCGCCACGCCGACGGTCTCGCGCACCGCCGCCTTGAACACCTCGGACTTGGACGGGAAATAGAGGTAAAGCGCCGCCTTCGAGAGCCCGGCGCGCGCCGCGATCTCCTCCATCCGGGTCGCCGCGAAACCCTTCTCGGCGAACAGGTCGAGCGCGGCCGCGACGATCTCGGCGGGGCGGCGGGCGGCGCGGCGGGAACGCGGAGTCGGCATCGGCGCTCCTTTCTGACTGACCAGTCAGTCATAACTCCCGCACACGCCGGATGCAAGCGTCCCCGCGCGTGGGGCACGCGCGGGGACGGCCGACGATTCCCGATCGGGGGGAGAGGCTACGGCGGGGTCGGAGACTCGGAAGCCACCACCGCGGCCAGCGGATCGAGGGTCGGCAACGTATCGACGGTCAACAGCGCCTCCAGTTGGCCGTCGCCCAGGTTCCGGCCGACCGAATCGAAGCAGTCCCGCAGCTTCGCGATGCGTTCCGCCTCGGTCAGGGGATCGCGCAGGGTGCCGTGGGCGAACGCCATCTCGGCCTCGAACGCACGGCCGTCGGTCAGGCGCACGGCGAGGGTGTGCGCCGGACGCAGGCACGCCCGCTCGCGCGCAATCGGCATCACCCGCATCTCGATGCGCGGGAACAGCGCGCGCAGGTGGGGCCGCATCACCGCCTCGGCGGTGAAATCCTTGAGCGACAGAACCTCCTGAACCAGCGCCAGCGCGACGCAGTACTGCATCGAGAAACGCGCCTCCATCCCGTCGCGGGGCTCCGGATAGGCGAGATTGCGGAAGTTCGCTCGGCCGACGGTGACGACGACCTGCGCGACGTCGGCGGCGGAGAAACCGTGTGCGCGCCGCAGCGCCAGCATCATGTCGATGGCGTTGTGGGTGGAGCCGCAGCAGGGGTGGATCTTCGCCATCAGACCGTCGGTACGGATGGCGTGCGGCACCGACTCGTCGGGCAGATCGTCCCAGTGGGCGGGCATCGCACCCCCCATCAGTTCGCCGAACCCCTGGCCGCGTTCGAGGATGTCGGCGCGGCCCGAGAGACCGGCCTCGGCGAGCAGAGCCGCCTGCACCGCGTTGCGCGCCGCCATCCCGGCATGGAAAGGCTTCGCCGGGGTGCCGAACTGCCCCTTCATCCCGGCGGCGGTGCTCACCGCCAGCGACATCGCGGCGACCGTCCGCGCGGGATCGAGCCCGGCGATGTGGGCGCACCCGGCCGCCGTGCCGATCGCGCCGACGGTCGAAGTGGCGTGCCAGCCCGCCGCATAATGCTCCGGGCGGACGCCCCGCCCCACCAGCGCCTGCGCCTCCAGCCCGGCGAGGTAGGCGTCCACCAGCGCGCGGCCCGAAACCGCGCGCTGCTGCCCGAGAGCGAGGATCGCCGGCACCAGCACCGCCGAGGCATGACTCATGCCGGGCGCGAAATTGTCGTCGAAGTCGAGCGCGTGCGCCGCCGTGCCGTTGACCATCGCGGCGATCGCCGGATCGCTGCGGCCGCCGCCCGCCAGCGCCGACGGTCCGGGAATGCGGTCGGCCCCGAGGCCCTGCCGCACCGCCCGGGCGGCGGGATCGCCGCATCCCGCCACCATGCAGCCGAGGGTATCGGCGATCGCGCGTTCGGCGGCGCGCCGCCCCTCTCCGTCCGTCGCCGTTCCGGCACGGGCGGCAATCCGTTCGAGCACCGTCGCCATCGTCAGCCTCCTTCGCCGCGCATCCGTCAGTCTTCGGCCAGATCGCAGAGCACCTCGACCAGCAGGGCGAAGCGTTCGGCGAGGCTGCCGAGTTCCAGATATTCGCCGTCGCTGTGCGCGCCGCCGCCGACCGGCCCCATGCCGTCGATGGTGGGCACGCCCCGAGCGGCGGTGAAGGCGCCGTCGGACCCGCCGCCGGTGGCCTGCCAGCCGATCTTCACGCCGAGGCGGTCGGCGACCGCGTCCACCCGGGAGCGGAGCGCGCGGGTGGCCTCGGTCGGGTTCATCGGCGGGCGGGTCAGGCCACCCTTCACCTCGACCGACACCCCCTCGGTGAACGGCCGGAGCCGCATCGCGTCGAGGCGGGACTGCACCCGGTCGGCCTGTTCGATCGTCTTTAGGCGCACGTCGAGTTCCATCGCCGCGGCGTCGGCGACGACGTTGACCGCGGTTCCGCCCGAGACCAGCCCGGCGTTGAGATTGAGGCCCCGGGCATAGTCGGTGAGGCCGTGCAACGCGACGATCCAATGGGCGAGTTCGTTGATCGCGCTCGCGCCCTTCTCCGGGTCGACGCCGGAGTGCGCGGCCTTGCCGCGAAACGCGATCGCATAGCGGCTGCTGCCGCGCCGCTCGTCGACGAAGTTGCCGTTCGCCCGCGCCGGTTCGAGAACGAGCGCGTAGCGGCTGCCGACGGCGATCTCCTCGATCCACGGCCGCGCCGGAACCGAGCCGATCTCCTCGTGGCTGTTGAGGACGACGCGCAGCGCGGGCATCCGCCCGCCCGCCGCGGCGAGCGAGCGCGCGGCGTGAAGCGCGTAGAGGCAGCCCGACTTCATGTCGATGACGCCGGGACCGTAGGCCCGGCCGTCGGCGATCCGGAACGGCCGCCGCGCCGTCGTCCCCGCCGGAAACACCGTATCCATGTGGCCGAGCAGCAGCACGTCGCACTGCTGCTCGCCGCACCCGGGGCCGAGAATGTCGAGCCCCGGCCCGAGCGCGGGGCCGAAGCTCTTCCGCCGCACCTGCCAGCCGAGTTCGGCGAACTGCGCCTCGAAGAACGCGGCGACCCGCGCGACGCCCTCGGGATCGTGGCTACCGCTGTCGATATCGACCAGGAATTCCAGCTCTTTCAGGTACTTTTCCGTATCCAGGCGAAACCGCATCGCTCTCACTTTCCGATAATGTGACGGGGGCCGGGGGCGGGCTTCGCCCCCGGCCGCCCGATCCTCAGACGAACAGCACGGAAACCAGCAGCACGGTGACGATGCCGCCGACCACCGGCAACACCGTGCGGCGGACGATCTCGATCGGCGAGCATCCGCCCGCGTCGCTCACCGCGATGATCACGCCCGCCACCGGCGACATCGACCGCGCCAGCCCCGCCGTCAACTGCATCGGCAGCAGCATCGTCACCGGCGCCGCGCCGAAGCCCGAGGCGATGCTCGGCGCGAGATGCCCGAACGAGAAGAACGCGGCGTTGCCGGAGCCGACGATGACGGTCACCACCATCACGATCGCGCACACGATCACGGTCATCGCGGTCACGCCGAACCCGGCGTCCTGCGCCGTGCCGATCAGGAACCCGACCAGGCCGATGGTCTGCAGGCCGGAGGCGAACACCTCCGCGCAGATGATCAGCGAGACGATCCGGCCGAACATGTGCCCCATGCCGTCGAAGAACGCCATGAAGCCCTTGAACACCGCCTTGCGGTCGCGATGCCGGATCAACTCGCAGACGAAACCCAGCAGCACGCCGATCAGCATCGCGGTGACGACGTTGAGGGTGATCGAACTCACCAGAAGCTTGCTGAAGACCAGGATCAGGGTCAGCGGCACCATCGGCAGCAGGGCGTAGATCGTCGGCGCGCGATTGCCCTCGGCCGCCGCGTCGGCCCCGGCGTGAAGCGCCTCGGCCTCGACCACGTGGCCGCCGCGCCCGTCGAAGTAGCGGCCGCTGACGTAGGTCAGAACCGACGCGACCGCGATCACCGCGACGCTGACCGGAAGCTGGTACTGGACGAAATAGACGGACACGTCCATCCCCGCCGCCTTGGCCGCGAGATTGACGTTCCCCGATGCCGGGCCGAGATCGAGCATCGCGGTGGTGCCGATCATCGCCGCGGCCGCGGCGCGGCTGACGCCGAGACGCACCAGGGTGGGGAAGAACGTCGCCAGCAGCAGCATCGCGAGGCCCGCGGCGCTGGGGATGAAGATGTTGAGCACCTGCCCCACCGCATACCCGAGGGCGAGCACCACGTAGGGCGCGTTGAGCAGCTTGAGCGGACGGATCGCCACGTCGACCATCGCGTCGGTCGCGCCGATGCGATCCATGTATTTCGAGAAACCACCGGCCGACATGATGATCATGCCGAGACCGGCGGTGCGGGTGGACAGATTCCCGCGCACGTAATCGAAGACGTCGAAGAACGGAAGACCGGTCGATTTGGAATTCTTAAAGAGAATCGACGTCTCCGGCGAGACGAACAAGGTCAGCCCCAGCAACGTCATTCCCGCCAGAAGCAGCACCGTATGCGGCTGATAGTTCTTGATGATGAGCCAGGCCACCACGGCCGTAACCGCGAGCCCCACCAGAAATCCCGACATCGTTCTTTTCTCCCCGTTCCGCCGCCGGTCGCGGCGTATTGCGTTCAGGAGACCCGAGGAAACCGGCCGACACCGCGACGGACGCGGACAATCGCGCCGGAAGACGGATCTTCTGTGCGTAAACTTGAATGTTCCGGAGCGAAGACAGGACGCACCCCGAATACGCTAAGATTTTTTGATAATTTACGCTTATTTACTCATAGCGGAGCCGAGTTTATATTAATAATGCATATTCCAGATAAGATTATCGATTTTCCTGATGATCTGGTGCCGGAGGAGGTGCGTCGATGAACATCCGGGCTTTGCAGGCCTTCAACGCGGTAGTTCTCGAAGGGTCGGTCAGCGCCGCGGCGCATGCCATGAACCTCGGGCAACCGGCAGTCAGCCGCCTGATCGCGTCGCTGGAGGCGGAACTGCGCCTGACCCTGTTCAAACGGGAGAAGCAGCGGCTGCGCCTCACCGAGGAGGGCGCGGCGTTCAACCGGGAGGCCCGGCGCATTCTCGCGGCGCTGGCGGACATTCCGCGGATCGCCGAGGAAATCCGCGCGCACCGGCCGAAGCGGTTGCGGATGGTGACGATGCCGCGGGTGTCGCTGTCGGTGGTCGCTCCGGCGGTGGCGCGGTTCTCGCGCCTCCATCCGGAGGTCAAGATGTCGCTCGACGTGCGCTCGCACCGCGACCTCGACGGTTGGATCAACGGCCGCGAATACGACCTCAGTTTCGGCAACGTGCCGGTCTCGCACTGGGCCGCCCGGAGCACGCCGCTGGTGCGCGCCGCCCTCGAGGTGCTGATGCCGCGCGACCACCCGTTCGCCCGCAAGGAGGTCGTGACCCTCGAGGATCTGGCGTCGGAAACCCTGGTGCAGAATTTCCCCGGCATGCTTCTGCGGCGGCAGACCGACGCGATGTTCGACGCCCAGGGGATTCAGGTCGAGCACGAACTGCTCGCGGGCACCTCGCAGATCACCCAGCACCTCGTCGCCCACGGCGCGGGGCTGGCGATCATCGACCGGCTGAGCGTGCTCGCCACCGATCCGACGCGCATCGCCACCCGTCCGCTGCATCCGATGAAATGGGTGACGTTCGGCGCGATCCGCCATCGCGACGACGACCCCGACCCGGTGGTCGACGCGCTCGTGGACATGCTGCGGGCGCGAATCGCCGAATGCGCGGTACCCGGGTCGATCGAGGTCGTCGAACCTCCGCCCACCCCCGGCTCCAGGCATCCCGGCCGGAAACCGGGAGAAACCGCCGCGAAACCGCACGGGCCGCACACATAAGTACTTCCTTAAGCTCTCCGTGCTATACAGTTATAGTTGAGGCATGCACCCGCCGAACACCAGCATTACGGGTCTGCAAGCGGATCGACGATGATTCCGGCAGCGCCGCGGCGCGAAGCCGGTACGGAGAAAGAGAGAGAGCGGCCGGACCATGAAACGAAACCTGTCCCTCGGAACCAAGCTCAACCTGTCGTGCATCCTGGTGATCTTCATCGGCCTGTCGCTCAGCACGCTGTGGATCATGCGCAACGCGCGCGACGAAACCCGCGCGCAGGCGGCGGCGGAGGCCGAGGCTCTGGCCCAGCGCTACGCCCAAGAGGTCAAGCGCACCCTCGACGAGGGCATGCAGCGCGCGAAGCAGTACGCGGCGCTTCTGGAGGCGCAGCTTCAGGACGGCCGCACCGACCGCGCCCTGGTGATCGCGGCGTTGCGCCGCGACATGGAAAGAAATCCGGACGTCGCGGGCCTGTGGGTCGGGTTCGAGCCCGACGCCTATGACGGCAAGGACCGCACCTTCGTCGGACAGGCCCCGTTCCACGACGCGAGCGGCCGTTTCATTCCGTACTTCTACAACTTCGGCAACGGCATCCAGCCCTACCGGCTGACCGGCTACGACAAATCGGACGAATCGAGCGAATACTACACCGGCACGAAACGGGACAAACGCCCGTCCCTGACGCCGCCGGTGATGTACGACATCGAAGGCCGGAAGATCCTGTTGAGTTCGGCCGTCTACCCGGTTCTCGACCCCAAATCGCAAGCCTTCCTCGGCGTCGCCGGGACCGACATCGAGCTCAATTCCCTCGCCCGCAAGCTCGCGGAACTCAAGCCCTTCGGCAGCGGCAGCCTGAACCTGATCTCGAACGACGGCCGCTGGGTGTCCCACACCGACCCCGCGCTGCTCGGCAAGGCGGTGGACGGCAAGACTCCGCTCTATGCCGCGGCGCTGCCGCACGTCCGCGCCGGCACCCCCTTCACCGCCGCCGACGAAACCTTCACCCACATGTTCATTCCGCTGGAGATCCGGGACACCGCGAAACCCTGGTCGCTCGTCATCAACATCCCGAACGCCGCCCTGACCGCAACCTCGGACGCGCTCCAGATGAACATCATCCTGGCGTCGCTGGGGGCGATCCTGGTGCTCGCGGCGTTCCTCTACGCGATCACCGGCAGGCTGATCGGCAAGCCGATGCGGGACGTCACCGAGGTTCTCGCGGCGCTGGAAAACGGCCGCTACGACGTCGCCATCCCCTATCTCGATCGCGGCGACGAGATCGGCAACCTCGGGCGGGCGCTCGACCAGTTCCGCAACACCGGGCGACGCGTGCAGGCGCTCGAAGAGGAGCGCCGCAAGGCCGAGGAGGAGACGCTCCGCACCCAGCGGCTGGAGCGGCTGGCGCTGGCCGACAAATTCGACGCGGCGGTCGGCGGCATCGTCGAGCGGGTGCGCGAAAACGCGGTGGCGATGGAGAGTTCCGCCACGCAGATGCTCCAGGTCGCCGGGCGGAGCTCCCAGGAGGCCACCGAGGCCGCCGGGGCCTCCGCCCAGACCAGCAGCAGCGTGCAGACCGTCGCGGTCTCCACCGAAGAGCTGTCGGCATCGATTCGCGAGATCGCGTCGCAGGTCGCGCTGTCGTCCCAGGTGGTCGACGACGCGGTCCGGGAGGCGCGCACCGCCGACACCCTGGTGCAGAACCTCTCGGAATCGGCGGCGCGCATCAACGAGATCGTCGTGCTGATCAACGACATCTCCTCGCAGACCAGCCTGCTCGCCCTCAACGCGACGATCGAGGCGGCGCGCGCGGGCGACGCCGGCAAGGGCTTCGCGGTGGTCGCGGGCGAGGTCAAGACCCTCGCCAGCCAGACCGGCAAGGCCACCGAGGAGATCGCGCGCCACGTGGCGAGCATCCAGGAGGAGACCCATCGACCGCATCAACGAGGTCTCCTCCACCATCGCCTCGGCGATCGAGGAGCAGAGCGCGGCGACCAACGAAATCTCGCAGAACATCCAGTTCGCCGCCGCGGGCACCGATCAGGTCAACGCCCGGGTCGGCACGGTTCAGGACTTGGCGAAGGATACCGGCGCAACCGCCGAAACCGTGCGCGAGCACGCCGTCCGCGTCCGGCAGCACGTCGACACGCTCAACCGGGAAATCGACGACTTCCTCTCCCACATCCGCACGTAGGCGGACCCGTTCCGGCTCAGGTGAGCCGGAACGGGATGACGATCCGGAAGGTCAGGCTCTGCGCCTGCAGGTCGCCGGGAAACGGCGGGAAGCGGCGGACGCGGTCGAGCAGCGCGTCCGCCTCGCGGTCGAGCGCGCCGAAGCCGCTTTCGCGGGTGACGCGGACGCCGCGGATACCGCCGTCGGCGGCGATCGTGAACGTCACCTCAACCTCGCCTTCGTAGCCCATCCGCTGCGCCACCGCCGGATAGCGGCGGTTCTTCCACAGCGCGTGGTAGACCAGCGCCTTGTAGCGTCCGAGCGGCGTCCCCGCGTCCACCCCGCCCGCACCGAGGCGCCCCGCGATCGGGCTGCCCGCCGACCCTTCGGAGAGACCGGCCGCCGCCGCGCCGCCGGTTCCGCCGAGGGCGGCGGCTGCGGATGGAGCGGACGCCGACGGCGCGGCGGCGGGCGCGGCCGGTTGCGGCGTTTCGGCGGGTTTGGGCGGCGGCTTCGGCGCGGGCGTCGCCACCGGTTTGGGCTTGGGTTTCTCGGGCTTCGGCCTGGGGTCGGGTTTCGGCTTGGGCTTCGGCAGCGCCACCTCGGGCTCCACCACCGGCGGCGGCTTCACCGCCTCGGGCGCGGGCGCGGGCTGCGGCTTCGCCGCCGGCGGCGGCGCGGGCGCGGGTGCGGCGGGCGCACCGCCGCCGGCC
>LT599022.1:3774936-3959401 GCA_900079695.1 uncultured Alphaproteobacteria bacterium | reverse complement strand
CGGGCGCACCGCCGCCGGCCGCGCCCGCCGCGCCGCCGAAGCTCGCGATCTCCACCGCGAACGTCCCCGCGGGCAACTCGTTGACCGGAGCCTGGAGCCACAGCAGCGCCGCCAGCGCCGCGCCGCCGTGCAGCGCCGCCGCCGCGCCGAAGCTGCCGCTCCACAGGCGCGTGCTCACCGCACGTCCTCCAGCGCCACCAGCGCCACCTTGAGATATCCGGCGTCGCGCAGCGCGTTCATCACCGTCATCAGGCGGCCGTAGTCCACCGCCTTGTCGGCGCGCAGGAACACCCGCGTCCCGCGGTCGCCGCCGGTGGCGGCTTCGAGCGCGGCCGCCAGGGTTTCGAGGCTCGCGGCACCCTCGTCCACCAGTACCCCGCCGTCGGCGCGCACCGAAACGAACAGCGGCTTCTCCGGCCGCGGCTGCGGCTTCGCGGTGCTGGCGGGCAGGTCCACCGGCACGTCGACGGTGGCGAGCGGCGCGGCGACCATGAAGATGATCAGCAGCACCAGCATCACGTCGATGAACGGCGTGACGTTGATCTCGTGCAGTTCGTCGTCGTCTTCGGCGATCAAACCGGCCATTACTCGGCGGCCTCCTTGAGCGGCAGGGCGCGGCGGTCGAGATCGCGCGACACCAGCCGCAGAATCTCCGCCGCCGCCTCGCCCAACTGCGCCCGCCACGCGGCGGTGGCGCGGGAGCAGAGGTTGTAGACCACCACCGCCGGAATCGCCGCGACCAGACCGAGCGCGGTGGCGAGCAACGCCTCGGCGATGCCGGGCGCGACCACCGCGAGGTTGGTGGTGTGGCTGGCGGCGATGCCGATGAAGCTGTTCATGATCCCCCACACCGTGCCGAACAGGCCGACGAACGGCGCCGTCGCGCCGATCGTCGCCAGCAGGCCGGTGCCGTTGCGCATCCGCCGCGTCGCCGCCGCGGCGACGCCTTCGAGGCGGCTCGCCACCCGCTCCTTCAGCCCGTCGCCGCCGCTGCCCGCGGAGAGCGCGATCTCGCGCCGGGTCTCCGCCAGCAGCTCCGCCCCCTCGGCGAGCGGCAGCGCCTCAGCCAGGGTGCGGCAACCGCGCAGCGCCGCCAGCAGCCGCGCAACGCGGCAGCGGCCGCGGGTCAACTCCACGGATTTCGCGATCGCCACCGTCCAGGTGACGAGCGAGGCGAACGCGAGACCGACCATCACCGCCTGCACGACGACGTCGGCGTTCGCGAACATCTCCCAGGGCGAGAGCGCGTGCGGCAGCATGCCGAGAGGATCCGAGGCCGTCAGAACGGAGGGATCGGCCACCGGCGGCGCAACTTCGGGAATCACGGGATCCATGACGGGTGTCTCCTATTCGGCGGCGCGGCGGGGCGGACTCAGGCCCCAGGGCAGAACGTAGAGGTCGTCGGCGTGGCGGCCGACGTGAACGGTGACGCCGAACACCTCGGCGAGGACGTCCGGCGTCAGGACCTCCTCGGACCGGCCGTCGGCGGCGACGCGCCCGGAATCCAGCACCACCACGCGGTCGCAGAAACGCGCCGCGAGGGTGAGGTCGTGCAGCACCACCACCACCGCGCGGCCCGCGTCGGCGAGGCGGCGCAGCACCTCCATCACCTGGAGCTGATAGTGCGGGTCGAGGCCCGCGACCGGCTCGTCGGCGAGCAGCATCTCCGGCTCTCCCGCCAGGGCGCGGGCGAGCATCACCCGCACCCGCTCGCCGCCCGAGAGATCGAGCGCCGAGCGTGCCGCGAGATGGGAGACGCCGGTCGCCGCCATCGCCGCAGCCACCGCCGCCGCGTCCGCCGCGCGGCGCGCGCCGTGGGCGCGACGGTGCGGGGTGCGGCCGAGATCGACGACGTCGGCCACCGCCATCGGCCACGCGCACGGCGCGCCCTGGGCGAGGTAGCCGACGCGGCAGGCGAGCGCGGCGCGGTTCCAATCGGCGAGGCGGCGGCCATCGAACGCCACCTCCCCCGCCGTGGCGGGCAGGAAGCCGAGCAGCGCCTTCAGCAGCGTGGTCTTGCCCGCGCCGTTCGGGCCGATCAGGCCGACCACGCCCGGCCCGGAGAGGTCGAGGTCGAGGCGGTCGAGCACCGCGCGATCGCCGCGCGTCACCGTCAGCCCACGGATCGCGTAGCCGCTCATCGCCAGCCTCCCGGCCGACGCCGCGCGTCGAGCACCAGCACGAGGAAGAACGGCGCGCCGATCAGCGCGGTGAGCACGCCGAGCTTGAATTCCTGATGGCTCGGAATCAGCCGCACGCCGCAATCTGCGGCGAGCAGCAGCGCCGCGCCGCCGAGCGCGCTCGCGGGCAGCAGCCGCCCCGGCCGATGGCCGACCAGCGGCCGCAGCAGGTGCGGCACGACCAGACCGATGAAGCCGATACTGCCCGACACCGCGACCCCCGCGCCGACCGCGCAGGCGGCGCCGCCGACCACCAGCGCGCGCAGGCGGCCGAGCGAGAAGCCGAGGCTCGCGGCGGTCTCCTCGCCGAGGGTGAGGGCGTCGAGGGCGGGCGCGGCGCGGAACAGCATCAGCCAGCCCGCCGCCATGAACGGCAGCGCCAGCCAGACGTGATCGATGCTGCGCTCGGACAGCGAACCGAGCATCCAGAAGACGATCTCCAGCGCCGCGTGCGGATCGGGCGAAAGGTTGATCGCCACCGAGATCAGCGCGCCGCCGAGGCTCGACAGCGCGACCCCGGCGAGGATGATCGCGAGCACCCCGGGGTCGCGCCCGACCAGGGCGAACAGCAGCACCGTGGCGAGCATCGCGCCGCCGATCGCGAACAGCGGCAGCGCCAGCGGCGAGATCTGCGCGAAGCCGTAATAGAGCGCCAGCACCGCGCCGAGCGCGGCCGACGACGAGGTGCCGATGATCGCGGGCTCGGCGAGCGGGTTGCGCAACAGCCCCTGCAGCGCCGCCCCCGAAAGGCCGAGGCTCGCGCCGACGATCGCGCCGAGAATCGCGCGCGGCAGGCGGATATCCTGGACGATGATGGTGGTGGGGGTGGCCTCGGTCGCGAACAGCGCGCGGAACACCTCGGGCACCGGAACCGGCACGCTGCCGAGGCACAGCGACAGCGCGAACAGCAGCGCCACGCCGAGCCCGAGCCCGAGCGGCAGCGCCAGCCGTGCCTTGTCCCGCGTTGCGACGATGGTGGTCAAGAAACGGCCCTCCGCATCGCCCGCCGCGACGCCATCGGTTGCACGAAGCCGTTTCCGGCACGGGCGGAGGACTGGAGGAAAGCCGGGTGCGGGCGAGCGGCCCGCGCACCGGTTTTCCGCGCCCCCGCGCGTCGAAAACGGTCTTACGGTCCCGGCAGGTCTCCTGGCTCGCGGGTCGATGCGCCGGATCGGCCTTCCCGGTTTCCCAGTGGCCATGGGCGATCCGCACTCGCCGCTCACAGTTGCGGAGGCAGCTTCGGACTCGGCGCGATTTCCCGCGCCCCACCGAATTCCCTTTTCACCCGCCCGCGCCGAACGCGCGAAAGCGGGAACCGAGAAGCCCGGTTTAGCCCCGTCCGGGGGCGGGAGTCAAGGCGATGCTATAGTGTTTCAGCGCCGACGGCGCGGGCCGGGCGCGCTCTTGCCGTCGCGGGCGCACGGCGGCGGCTCGCCGCGGCCGCGCCGCCCCTCGCCGTTGCGGCCGGTGCCGCGCGGCTGCCAGGCCGGGATCAGTTGCGCCTTGCCGGGACCGATCAGGTCCTCGCGCCCCATCTTCACCAGCGCCTCGCGCAGCATCGGCCAGTTCTCGGCATCGTGATAGCGCAGGAACGCCTTGTGCAGGCGGCGCTGGCGCAGCCCCTTGGCGGTCGGCACGCCCGCCGTATCCGCCCGGCGCACCGGCTTGAGGGGATTGCGGCCGGTGTGATACATCGCCGAGGAGAGCGCCATCGGCGTCGGCAGATAGGTCTGCACCTGATCGACGCGGAAGCCGTTGCGCTTCAGCCACAGCGCGAGGTTGAGCATGTCCGCGTCGGTGGTGCCGGGGTGGGCGGCGATGAAGTACGGGATCAGGTAGTACTCCTTGCCCGCCTGCCGCGCCGCGCCCTCGAACAGCTTGCGGAAGCGGTCGAACGCGCCGATGCCGGGTTTCAGCATCAGGTCGAGCGGCCCCTTCTCGGTATGCTCGGGCGCGATCTTGAGGTAGCCGCCGACGTGGTTGGCGACCAGCGCCTGGATATAGGCCGGGCTCTTCACCGCGAGATCGAAGCGCACGCCGGAGCCGATCAGGATCTTCTTCACCCCCTTGACCGCGCGCGCCTTCTCGTAGAGGCGGATCAGCGGGCCGTGGTCGGTGCCGAGATTCTTGCAGATGTCGGGGTGAAGGCACGACGGGCGGCGGCACACCGCCTCCGCCTTGGGGCTCCGGCAGCCGAGCCCCCACATGTTGGCGGTCGCGCCGCCGAGATCCGAGATCACCCCGGTGAAACCGGAATCGGCATCGCGGATCGCCGCGATCTCGCGGAGGATCGAGGCTTCCGACCGGCTCTGCACCACCTTGCCCTCGTGCGCGGTGATGGCGCAGAAGGCGCAGCCGCCGAAGCAGCCGCGCACGATCGCCAGCGAATTGCGGATCATCTCCCATGCCGGAATCCGCTCGCGGCCGTAGGCCGGATGCGGCGCGCGGGCGTAGGGCAGCTCGAACACCGCGTCGAGATCGGCGGTGGAGAGCGGCTCGGGCGGCGGCGCGATCCACACCGTGCGGTCGCCGTGGCGCTGGAGCAGCGGCCGGCCGTTGAGGGGGCTCGATTCCTGATGGACGATCCGCGCCGCGTGGGCGTAGAGCGCCGGATCCGCCGCCACCGCCTCGTAGGACGGAAGTTCGATGGCGAACGGCGCGGCCCGGTCGATCTCCTGCGGCTCCGCCTCGTCGGGCAGGCGGGTTTCGTCCTTCACCTGCAGACCTTCGGGCGGCGGCGCGACCACGGCGACGCCGCGCACGTCGCGCAGGTCCCCCAGCCCCTTGCCGCGCGCGAGGCGGAAGGCGATTTCGGAGATCGCGCGCTCGGCGTTGCCGAACACCAGGGCGTCGGCCTTGGCGTCCACCAGCACCGAGCGCCGCACCTTGTCGGACCAGTAGTCGTAATGGGCGACGCGGCGCAGGCTCGCCTCGATCCCGCCGATCACCACCGGCACGTCCTTGTAAGCCTCGCGGCAGCGCTGGGCGTACACCAGCACCGCGCGGTCGGGCCGCCGCCCGCCCTCGTCGCCGGGGGTGTAGGCGTCGTTGGTGCGGATCTTGCGGTCGGAGGTGTAGCGGTTGACCATGCTGTCCATGTTCCCGGCGGTGACGCCGAAGAACAGGTTGGGCTTGCCCAGCGCCTTGAACGGCTCGGCGCTCGACCAGTCGGGCTGGGCGACGATGCCGACGCGGAACCCCTGCGCCTCCAGTACCCGGCCGATCACCGCCGCGCCGAACGACGGATGGTCGACGTAGGCGTCGCCGTTGACGATCACCACGTCGCAACTGTCCCAGCCGCGCGCGGTCATCTCCTCCCGGCTCATCGGCAGGAAGCGCGACGGACCGAACCGGTGCGCCCAGAACTTGCGATACGAGAACAGACCTTTTTCCGCCACCGGCGACCGTCCTTTCTACCAACCGAACCAGATATAGGCGCAGGCGAGGCTCAATACCGTCACCGGCGCGCCGACCCTGGCGTAATCGAGGAACCCCACCCGCACTCCGGCGTCGCCCGCCCGCTCCACCGCGATGATGTTCGCCATGCTGCCGACCACCAGCAGGTTCCCCGCGAGGGTCGAGAACACCGCCAGCCGCACCAGCGCCTCGGGCCCGAGGTCGGGCGCGAGACCGAGGATCGCGGTCACCAGCGGCACGTTGCCGATCGCGTTGCTGCCGACCAGAGACAGCAGCAGCGCCACCGGCGGATGCCCGACGCTCCGCGCGACGCCCGGCAGCGCGTGGTCGATCAGGCCGCTCTGCACCAGCGCACCGGTCACCACGAACAGGCAGGTGAACAGCAGCAGCAGGTGCCAGTCGACCATCCCGAGCATTCGCGGCGTGCCGAGGCGGCGGTTGAGCAGCAGCGCCGCCGCCACCGCGAGCGCCCACGGCGCATGCTCGACCGGCAGCGAGAACACCGCGATCAATCCCAGCCCGGCGGCGAGCGCCTTGGCGGCGCGGCGGCGGTCGAGCGGCGCGGCGGCGGGCACCGCACCGGCCTCGGCGCGCCAGCGACCGCGCCACACCAGCACGGAAACGCCCCACACCAGCGCCAGCGCCGCCAGCGCCGGAACCGCGCAGGCGGCGAGAAAGCTCCAGAACGTCAACCCGCCGACGTGGGCGATCAGCAGGTTCTGCGGGTTGCCGATCAGGGTCGCCGCCGATCCGGCGTTGGCGGCGCAGGCGATCGCGATCACGAACGGCCGGGCATCGAGCCCGCGCGCCCGCACCCCCTGCAGCACCACCGGCACCAGCGCCCACACCACCACGTCGTTGGTGAGGAGCGCCGACAACCCGCCGGATACCAGAACCACGAGGCCGAGCAGCAGCGGCGGCGACACCCGCGCCCCGGCGAGCCGACGCCCGCTCCAGGCGAAGAAGCCGCACGCCTCGACCTGCGCCGAGACCACCATCAGGGCGAACAGCACCGCCAGCACCGAAAAATTGACGGCGCGGAGAATCCCCTGCCCGTCCACGGCGCCGATCGCGAACACAAACACCGCGCCGACGAGGCCGACGCCGGTGCGGTCGATCGCGAGGCCGGGCCAGCGTCCCAGTCCCATGCCGACGTAGACGGCGACGAACGCCACGGCCACCGCCACCTCGACCCACATCGGGCTGCCCTCCGCTTCCGCCGCCTCCCGCGGCGCGCCCTTAATATACCACCGCTGCGGTTTCGGAAACCGCGATGCGCGCGAACCGCCGGATTCGCCCCGCAGAGAAAAAATGCGTTCATTTACGAATACATGGAAGTTATTTGAAGTTCATATGCATTCCATGGGGAAATCGAGAGGAATCCACCCAACTTGACCGGAAGCGTCCCGAGGCTTATGATGCCGCCATCATGTTCGATAATCTTTTAGGGATATCTCGGGTATTCCTGCATTTCATTCCCGCCGACGCCTACTGGGCGGGAGAGCTTTAGCGTCATTTTCTCCCAAAACGCACTCGTTTCACATTCGCTCCGGCGTCGGCATTCCGCGCCGGGCATTCCGGGAGAAGACGCATGCAAGACCCCGTCCGAAGTCCGCACTGCTGGATGTTCCTCTTCGGCGCGATCGGCTCCGAGCTCGTCGGCACCATCTCGATCAAGGTTCTCGCCGATCTCGGCTGCCCCAAGACCCTGTCGCTGGCGTTCCTTTACGTCATGATCGCGGCGTCCTACGGCCTGCTGTCGCTCGCGGTGCGGCGGGTGGCGCTCGGCGTGGCGTTCGCGATGTGGGAGGGCATCGGCATCGCCCTGGTGTCGCTGTTCGGCTTTCTCAGCGGCGAGACGCCGAGCGCCGCCAAGGTTCTCGGCCTCGCCCTGATCGTCGGCGGCATCATCCTGCTCAAGACCGGCGTCCGCCCGGCGGACGCGCCGTGTCGGACCGCCTGAGCGGGAGGCGCACATGCATCCCCTGCCGCTCGACTGGGCGCTGCTGGCCCTCGCGGTCGTCCTCGACGTGATCGCCAACGTACTGCTGAAGCTCTCCGACGGATTCCGCAAGCGCGCTTACGGCGTCGTCGCGATCGGGTTGGTCCTGGGCGCGTTCACCGCCCTGTCGCTGGCGGTCGAGCGCATCGATCTCTCGCTCGCCTACGCGATCTGGGGCGGCTTCGGCATCGTCGCGACGATGGCGACCGGCTGGGTCCTGTTCGGCCAGCGCCTCGCCGTGGTCGGATGGGTGGGGTTGTCGCTGGTGATCGGCGGCATGAGCCTGCTCAAATTCGCCGCTTCCTGAGCGCCGAATTCCTCGCCACTCTCCAATTAAGGGCTTTCGCGCCGCCCCGGTGTTCTGCGTATACTCTCGCCGGGGTTTTCCGGAACTGGGGTCTGCGATGTCCGGTGCGCGTTTCGTCCGTATGGTGCGGTTCGGCCTGCCTCTCGCTCTCGCGTTCGCGCTGGCGCCGCCCGCCGACGCGGCGATCCGCGCCCGTCAGCTCGCCGCCGCGCCGGTGGTCACCGCCAAGGCCGAGCGCCGCGACGTGCCGCGCCTCGCGCGCACCGTCGGCAACGTGCTCGCCTCCACCACCGTGCAGATCCGGCCGCAGGTCGAGGGCCGGGTGGTCGAGGCCGGGTTCGTCGAGGGACAACTGGTGTCGGCAGGCGACCTGCTGTTCCGCATCGATCCGCGTCCGTTCCAGGCGGAGCTCGACCAGGCGCTGGCGATGCTGGCGCGCGATCAGGCGCAACTCGACCAGGCGCGCCTCGAACTCGCCCGGCAGAAGGATCTCTCCACCCGCGGCGTCGCCTCGGCGCAGCGGTTCGAGCAGGCGCAGGCGGAGGCGAAGGCGCTCGCCGCCTCGGTCGCCGCCGACGCCGCGACGGTGGCGAGCGCGCGCCTCCGGCTCGGCTACACCGAGATCCGCTCGCCGATCGCGGGCAAGACCGGCGCGATCCTGGTGCACCCCGGCAACATCGTCAAAGCCAACGAGACCGCGCTGGTTTCGGTGTCCGCGATCGAACCGGTGCGCGTCGCCGTGACCCTGCCGCAACAGCTTCTGCCGGTGCTGCAGACGCGGATGCGCGAGGGCGGCACCGACCTTCTCATCAACGTGCCGGGCGGCGCGGGAGACACCCTCTCGGGCCGGGTCGACTTCGTCGGCGACGTGGTCGATCCGCTCTCCGGCACGATCGCGGTGCGCGCCACCTTCTCCAACGCCGACCATCGTCTGGTGCCGGGGCAGTTCGTCACCGCCTCGATCGTGCTGGAAGTGCTGAAGGACGCGATCGCGGTGCCGTTCGAGGCGGTCAACACCGGTCAGCACGGCCCCTACGTCTACGTCGTCGACGCCGAGGGCAAGGCGCAGGTGCGCGACGTCGCGGTGCTCTACGCCGATCAGGGCGTGGCGGCGCTGAAGGGCGACCTCGCGCCCGGCGACGCGGTGGTGATCGACGGCCAGCTCCGCCTCGCGCCCGGCGTGCCGACGGTCGAGGCCGGAGGCGCGGCGCGCCCATGACCGTCGAGATCTTCATCCGCCGCCCGGTGGCGACCACGCTGCTGATGGTCGCGCTGATCCTGTTCGGCGTGATCGGCTACCTCAGAATGCCGGTGAGCGAACTCCCGGCGGTCGACTTCCCCACCATCAGCGTCACCGCGAGCCTGCCCGGCACCGACCCGGAGACGATGGCCTCGGCGGTGGCGACGCCCCTCGAAAACCAGTTCTCGACGATCGCCGGCATCGATTCGATGACCTCGGTGTCGAGCCAGGGGCAAACCCGCGTCACCATCCAGTTCGGCCTCGACCGCAACATCGACGCTGCGGCGCAGGACGTCCAGGCGGCGATCAGCTCGGCGACGCGCAAGCTGCCGTCGGACATGGACACGCCCCCCACCCTGCGGAAGGTCAACCCGGGCGATTCGCCGATCTTCTACATCTTCATGAACTCGCCCACCGAGCCGATGTCGAAGGTCACGCAGTTCGCCGAGGGGCAGCTCGCGCGCCGCCTCTCGACCGTCGCGGGGGTCGCGCAGGTCAACGTCTACGGCTCGCAGAAATACGCGGTGCGCCTGCGCATGGACCCGGACGCGATGGCGGCGCGCGGCATCGGCATCGACGAGGTGGCGGCGGCGGTCTCGGAGGCCAACGTCAACCAGGGCACCGGCTCGCTCTCCGGCCCCACCCGCACCGCTCTGATCCACACCCGCGGCCAGCTTCTCTCCGCCGACGCCTACGTCGACCAGGTGGTCGCCTACCGCAACGGCGCGCCGGTGCGCTTCGGCGACCTCGGCGAGGTGGTGGACAGCGTCGAGAACGACCGCCTCGGCAGCTGGGTCGGCGACACCCGCACGGTGATCCTCGCGGTGCAGCGCCAGCCCGGCTCCAACACCATCGAGGTGGTGGACGCGATCCGCGACATCCTGCCGACCTTCGAGGCGCAGCTGCCGCCGTCGATGAACCTGTCGATCTTCTACGACCGCAGCGAGACCATCCGCGAATCGATCTGGGACGTGCAGTTCACCCTGGTGCTGGCGGCGCTGCTGGTGGTCGGCGTGATCTTCGTGTTCCTCCGGAGCGCCACCGCCACGCTGATCCCCTCGCTCGCGCTGCCGATCTCGATCATCGGCACCTTCGCGGGCATGTCGGCGTTCGGGTTTTCGCTCGACAACCTCTCGCTGATGGCGCTGACCCTCTCGGTCGGCTTCGTCGTTGACGACGCGATCGTGATGCTGGAGAACATCGTCCGCCACCGCGAGGCGGGCGAGCGGCCGTTCGAGGCGGCGATCAAGGGCGCGAAGGAGATCGCCTTCACCATCGTGTCGATGACGGTGTCACTCGCCGCGGTGTTCATTCCGGTGATGTTCATGGGCGGCATCGTCGGCCGCCTGCTGCACGAGTTCGCGCTCACCATCGTCATCGCCATCCTGATGTCGGGGCTGGTGTCGCTGACCCTGACGCCGATGCTGTGCAGCCGCATGATCAAGGCCGGGCACCAGACCCACGGCCGCTGGTACCGCCGCAGCGAGCGCGCCTTCGACGCCCTGCAATCGGGCTACGCGCGCTCGCTCGACTGGTGCCTCGCCCACAAGGGCGCGACCTTCGCGATCTTCCTCGCCAGCCTCGGCCTTTCCGGCTGGCTGTTCGCGGTGGTGCCGAAGGACTTCCTCCCCTCCGACGACACCGGCCGCCTGTTCGGCTACACCGAGGGCACCACCGGCGCCTCGTTCACCGAGATGGTGCGCAACCAGAAGCTCGCGATGGAGATCGTGCGCCGGGATCCGGACGTCGCCGAGGTGATGTCGACGGTCGGCGCGGGCGGCTCGCGCACCACCGTCAACTCCGGCCTGCTGATCATCAACCTCAAGCCGCTCTCCGAGCGCACGTCGGGCGCCGACCAGATCGTCCGCCGCCTGCGCGCCGCCACCGCCAACAAGATCCCCGGGCTCAACGTCTACATGCAGAACCCGCCGATCATCCGCATCGGCGGCTCGGTGAGCAAGGCGCCCTACCAGTACACCCTCCAGGACCTCGACCTCGACGCCCTCTACGGCGGCGCCGAGCGCCTCACCGCCGCGCTCGCCAAGGAGCCCGGCTTCACCGACGTCACCAACGACATGGACATCTCGGCGCCCACGATCTCGGTGCGCGTCGACCGCGAGCGCGCCGCTCAGCTCGGCGTCACGGTGCGGCAGATCGAGGACGCCCTCGCCTCCGCCTTCGGCCAGCGGCAGGTGTCGACGATGTACACGCCGTCGGACCAGTACGAGGTGATCCTGGAGCTGCTGCCGCGCTTCCAGGAGGAGGCGTCGTCGCTCGAACGCCTGTACGTGCGTTCCACCTTCGGCGCGCTAGTGCCGCTCACCGCGGTCACCCGCATCGACCGCGGCGTGCTGCCGCAGACCGTCAACCATCTCGGCCAGCTTCCCGCCGTCACCGTCGCCTTCAACCTCGCCGACGGCTTCTCGCTCGGCGAGGCGGTGGCGCGGATCGACCGCCTCAAGACCGACGCGGGCATCGCCGACACCACCCAGACGAGCTTCCAGGGCACCGCCCAGGCGTTCGAGAAATCCACCCGCGGCCTCGGCCTGCTGCTGCTGCTGGCGGTGGCGGTGGTCTACATCGTGCTCGGCATCCTCTACGAGAGCTTCGTCCACCCGCTCACCATCCTCTCCGGCCTGCCCTCGGCGGCGGTCGGCGCGCTCCTCACCCTGCTGATCTTCGACGTGCCGCTGTCGCTCTACGCCTTCGTCGGCATCATCATGCTGGTCGGCATCGTCAAGAAGAACGCGATCATGATGATCGACTTCGCCCTCGAACAGGAGCGCAAGGAGAACCTGCCGCCCGAGACCGCGATAGCCAAGGCGGCGCTGGTGCGCTTCCGCCCGATCATGATGACGACGATGGCGGCGCTGATGGGCACCCTGCCGATCGCCGTCGGCTTCGGCGCGGGGGCCACGGCGCGCCAGCCGCTCGGCCTCACCGTGGTCGGCGGATTGATCCTCTCCCAGGCGCTCACCCTCTACATCACCCCGGTGCTCTACATCCTGCTCGACCGCGCCCTGCACCGCCGCCCCGGCAAGCCCGTCCGCGCCTGAAAGGTCGGGACCGCAAGCCGGCGCCCCACCCGCGCGGGCGGCCAAAGCGGTTGTCGCACCCCCGAATCCTGCTAAAGTGAAAGCCGATGTCCGGGACGGGGGAGACAACGGACCGGGACCGCTACGACCCAACGGTCATAGACAACCGCACAGAACAGGGTGGAACTGATGAAACGGCTTACGACTATTCTGGGCACGGCCTTGCTGGCCGCGTCCCTTTCCGGGCCGGCGCTCGCCGCCAACGTCGTCATCAAGCTCGGCCACATCGCCGAACCGACGCATCCCTACGGCAAGGGCGGCGACTACTTCGCCAAGCTCGTCGCCGAGAAATCGGGCGGCGAGATCGAGGTCAAGGTGTTCCCGAACTCGCAGCTCGGCGGACAGAAGGACCTGATCGAAGGTCTGGTGTTCGGCTCGGTCGACATGGCGCTGGTCGGCACCGCCGCGCTCGGCCAGTTCCAGCCGCAGATTTCCCTGTTCGACCTGCCGTTCCTGTTCGACGACCGGCCGCACGCCTACCGCTCCCTCGACACCGTCGGCATGGAGATCGGCAAGGCGCTCGAACCGCGCGGGATCAAGCTGCTCGGCTACATGGAAAACGGCATCCGCCACATGACCAACAACGTCCGCCCGATCAAGACCCCGGCGGACATGAAGGATCTCAAGATCCGCGTGCAGACCAACAAGATCCACATCGAGATGATCAAGGCGCTCGGCGCCTCGCCCACCCCGATGGACCTTTCCGAGCTCTACTCGGCGATGCAGCAGGGCACGGTGGACGGCCAGGAGAACCCCTCCGCGCACATCTACACCAAGCGCTTCTACGAAGTGCAGAAGTACGCCTCCCTCACCGCCCACGCCTACGCGCCCGAGCCGGTGCTGATCTCGATGATCACCTGGAAGAAGCTGACGCCGAAGCAGCAGAAGATCGTCCAGGACGCCGCCAACGAGTCGATCGCCTGGCAGCGCAAGGTCTCGGAAGACGAGGACAACGACTACTGGAACAAGATCAAGGCGACCGGCAAGATGGAAGTCATTTCCGTCGACCGCAAGCTGTTCCAGGAAGCCACCAAGCCGGTGATCGCGATGTTCGCCAAGACCGTCGGCGAAGACAACATCAAGAAGGTCGACGCCCTCCGCGCGAAGTAAGCCTCCCTCCGATCCCGCTCTCCGACGAAGGCCCGGGCACCCGCCCGGGCCTTTCGTTTGCGCGCCGCCGTCGCCTCGGATCCGACATATTTCTCGGCCATATCCGGTGCGGGAAATCACGCCGCCGCCCGCGGAAAACCACATTCCGGGACGGGCGGCGTCGCGTGTGGGTTGGGGCAGATTGCGCGACCGCCGGCGACGCCGGCCCTCGCGGGGGGAATGCGAATGGATCTGGTTTTCCGCTCTATCAGAAAGATCCTGTACGGGGTTTCGGTGGTCGCGATGCTGGTGATGCTGGCGATCATCTTCGTTCAGGTGATCACCCGCTACATCTTCGGCTTCACCTTCGAATGGTCGGAGGAACTCGCGCGCTTCCTCTTCGTCTGGGCGGTGTTCCTCGGCTCGGCCCTGATCATGGGCGAGGACGGCCATCTCGCCGTCGAGCTGCTGCCGCGGCTGCTCAAGGGCCGGAAACCGGGCCTGGTGCTCGACGTCTTCATCAACGCCTGCGGCTACGTCTTCATCCTGCTGCTGATCGTGCAGGGCTGGCTGATGACCGAGACCATGACCTTCCAGGAAGCCCCCGGCCTCGGAATTCCGATGAGCTGGGTCTACGTCGTGATGCCGGTGTCGGGCGTGCTGATGCTGCTCTACCACCTCAAGGACACGATGAAGATCGTCCGCAAGATTTCCGGCAAGACCGAGTAAGGGGGCACCAGGACCATGGAAACCTTTCTGATCCTCTCGTTCATCGGCATGGCCCTGATCGGCGTGCCGGTGGCCTATGCCCTCGCGCTGTCGGTCTCCGCGGTGCTGTATTTCTACATGGACCTGCCGCAGGTCCTGATCACCCACAACATGTTCTCGGGCATCGACAGCTTCTCGTTCATGGCGGTGCCGTTCTTCATGCTCGCGGGCGCGTTCATGTCGGCGGGCGGCGTCACCAAGCGCCTCGTGAACGTCGCCCAGGCGATGGTCGGCAGCTTCACCGGCGGCCTCGCCCAGGCGGTGGCGGTGGCGGGAATGTTCTTCGCCGCGATCTCGGGCTCCTCGGCCGCGACCACCGCGGCGATCGGCTCGACCATGGTCAACGAGATGGAGCGCAAGGGCTACCGCCGCGAGCTCGCCACCGGCATCGTCGCCGCCGCGGGCACCGTCGGCATCGTCATCCCGCCCTCGATCACCTTCGTCGTCTACGGCGTGATCGCCAACGTCTCGATCGGCGACCTGTTCATGGGCGGCGTGCTGCCGGGCATCCTGATGGGCCTGGCGATGTGCTTCATGGGCTGGTTCATCGCCAAGAAGGAAGGCATTCCGCCGGAGGGGCATTTCTCCGTCATCCACCTCCTCAAGACCATCAAGGACGCGTTCTGGGCGATGATGACCCCGGTGATCATCATCGGCGGCATCTACGGCGGCATCTTCACCCCCACCGAGGCGGCGGCGGTGGCGGCGGTCTACGGCATCGTCGTCGGCCTGTTCGTCTACAAGGAGCTGAAGCTCGCCGACTTCCCGGAGATCGTCTTCAAGGCGGTGATCGGCTCGACCCTGATCATGTTCCTGGTCGGCGCGGCGAAGGTGTTCGGTTGGATGATGACCAACCTCCAGATCCCGCACCACGTCGGCGAGGCGGTGGTGGCGCTGACCACCTCGCCGGTCGTCTTCATGATGATCATGAACGTGTTGCTGTTAATCCTCGGCACCCTGGTGAACGCCTCGGCGGCGGTGGTGATCCTCACCCCGATCTTCCTGCCGGTGGCGGAAACTCTCGGCATCGATCCACTGTTCTTCGGCGTGGTGATGGTGGTGAACCTCGCGATCGGCTGCATCACCCCGCCGGTCGGCCTCGACCTGTTCGTCGCCTCGGCGATCACCAAAGTGCCGCTCGAAAAGGTGATGAAGGCGACCATGCCCTACCTCGGCGCGCTGATCGTCACTTTGCTGGCGATCACCCTGTTCCCGCCGATCTCGACCTTCCTGCCCGGCCTCCTGAAATAAGGCGGATCGCGGTACGGCAACGGCCCTCTTCGGAGGGCCGTTTTCGTATTTCCGTTTCCGCAAGGCCTACAACTCGCAAGGTTGTTGCGCGAGGGCGCCGGAAGGCGCCCTAATTGTGTTGAAAACATGCCACCATAATGGCTAAATACCGGCACGATCGGAGCCGAAGCGGGCGCGGACGGGGCGCCAGGGGGAGTGCGCCGCTCCCGCTCGGCATCAGCCAAAGGGTGGGACAATAATGGACAGGGTATTCACGTTCCTGCGGAAGATTCTCTATGGAATCTCCGTCGTCGCGATGCTGGTGATGCTGGCGATCATCTTCGTTCAGGTGATCACCCGCTACATCTTCGGCTTCACCTTCGAATGGTCGGAGGAGCTCGCGCGCTTCCTCTTCGTCTGGGCGGTGTTCCTCGGCTCGGCCCTGATCATGGGCGAGGACGGCCATCTCGCCGTCGAGCTGCTGCCGCGCCTGCTCAAGGGCCGGAAACCGGGCCTGGTGCTCGACGTCTTCATCAACGCCTGCGGCTACGTCTTCATCCTGCTGCTGATCGTGCAGGGCTGGCTGATGACCGAGACCATGACCTTCCAGGAAGCCCCCGGCCTCGGAATTCCGATGAGCTGGGTCTACGTCGTGATGCCGGTGTCGGGCGTGCTGATGCTGCTCTACCACCTCAAGGACACGATGAAGATCGTCCGCAAGATTTCCGGCAAGACCGAGTAAGGGGGCACCAGGACCATGGAAACCTTTCTGATCCTCTCGTTCATCGGCATGGCCCTGATCGGCGTGCCGGTGGCCTATGCCCTCGCGCTGTCGGTCTCCGCGGTGCTGTATTTCTACATGGACCTGCCGCAGGTCCTGATCACCCACAACATGTTCTCGGGCATCGACAGCTTCTCGTTCATGGCGGTGCCGTTCTTCATGCTCGCGGGCGCGTTCATGTCGGCGGGCGGCGTCACCAAGCGCCTCGTGAACGTCGCCCAGGCGATGGTCGGCAGCTTCACCGGCGGCCTCGCCCAGGCGGTGGCGGTGGCGGGAATGTTCTTCGCCGCGATCTCGGGCTCCTCGGCCGCGACCACCGCGGCGATCGGCTCGACCATGGTCAACGAGATGGAGCGCAAGGGCTACCGCCGCGAGCTCGCCACCGGCATCGTCGCCGCCGCGGGCACCGTCGGCATCGTCATCCCGCCCTCGATCACCTTCGTCGTCTACGGCGTGATCGCCAACGTCTCGATCGGCGACCTGTTCATGGGCGGCGTGCTGCCGGGCATCCTGATGGGCCTGGCGATGTGCTTCATGGGCTGGTTCATCGCCAAGAAGGAAGGCATTCCGCCGGAGGGGCATTTCTCCGTCATCCACCTCCTCAAGACCATCAAGGACGCGTTCTGGGCGATGATGACCCCGGTGATCATCATCGGCGGCATCTACGGCGGCATCTTCACCCCCACCGAGGCGGCGGCGGTGGCGGCGGTCTACGGCATCGTCGTCGGCCTGTTCGTCTACAAGGAGCTGAAGCTCGTCGACTTCCCGGAGATCGTCTTCAAGGCGGTGATCGGCTCGACCCTGATCATGTTCCTGGTCGGCGCGGCGAAGGTGTTCGGCTGGATGATGACCAACCTCCAGATCCCGCATCACGTCGGCGAGGCGGTGGTGGCGCTGACCAGCTCGCCGATCGTCTTCCTGATGATCATGAACGTGCTGCTGATCGTCCTCGGCACCCTGGTGAACGCCTCGGCGGCGGTGGTGATCCTCACCCCGATCTTCCTGCCGGTGGCGACCACGCTGGGGATCGACCCGCTGCACTTCGGCGTGGTGATGGTGGTGAACCTCGCGATCGGCTGCATCACCCCGCCGGTCGGCCTCGATCTGTTCGTCGCCTCGGCGATCACCAAGGTGCCGCTCGAAAAGGTGATGAAGGCCACGACCCCCTATCTCCTCGCGCTGATCGCAACCCTGGTGGTGATCACCCTGGTGCCGCAGATCTCGCTGTTCCTGCCCGGCATTCTGCAGTAACCCCGCAAACCCTGCGAGAGTCCGACGGCCCCCGCGACGGGGGCCGTCGTCGTTTTCAGGCCGGAGCGCGCAGCAGGCGGAGGGCGTTGGCGGTCACCAGCACGGTCGCGCCGGTATCCGCCAGCACCGCCGGCCACAACCCGGTGACGCCGATCACGGTGGTGACCAGAAACACCGCCTTGAGCCCGAGCGCGATCGCGATGTTCTGGCGGATGTTGGCCATGGTGCGACGGGCGAGTTCGATCATCGCCGCCACGTCGCCCACGCGGGCGTGGAGGCTGGCGGCATCGGCGGTTTCGAGCGCCACGTCGGCGCCGCCGCCGAAGGCGATGCCGACATCGGCGGCGGCGAGCGCCGGAGCGTCGTTGATGCCGTCGCCGACCTTCGCCACCTTGAGCCCCTCGGCCTGCCACGCGCGCACCGCGGCGAGCTTGTCCTCGGGCTTGAGCCCGGCCCGCCACTCGACCCCGAGCGCCGCGGCGACCGCCTGCGCGGCGGGCGCGGCATCGCCGGTGAGCATCGTCGCACGCACCCCGAGCCGCCCCAACCGCGCCACGCCGTCGGCGGCGTCGGCACGCGCGGCGTCCTGCGCCGCGATCAGGCCGATCACAGCGCCGTCGCGCATCAGCGCCGAAACCGTGCGGCCGCCCGCCGCGAGCGCCGCCGCCTCGGGATCGTCGACGGCGCCGAGAAACACCTCCGCCCCGCCCGCGCGGCCGCGCACGCCCCGCCCCGGCAGCGCCGCGACCTCGGCGACCGGCGCACCCTGCACCGCCGCCTCCGCCGCCGCCTCGCGGATCGCGCGCGCCATCGGGTGGGCGGACCCGAGCGACAACCCGGCGGCAAGCGCCAGCACCTCGTCCCGCGACGCGACGCGTCCGACCACCTCGACGATGCGCGGATGCCCCTCGGTGAGGGTGCCGGTCTTGTCGAAGGCGACCGCGCCGATCCCGGCGAGACCTTCGATCACCGCGCCGCCCTTGATCAGCAACCCCCGCCCCGCCCCCGCGGCGAGCCCGGAGGCGAGCGCCGCCGGGGTGGAGATGACGAGCGCGCAGGGGCAGCCGATCAGCAGCAGCGCAAGGCCGCGATAGACCCAAGCGAGCCAGTCGCCCCCGGCGAGCAGCGGCGGCAGAACCATCACCAGCGCCGCGACGCCGACGATCGCCGGCGTATACCAGCGGGCGAACCGGGCGATGAACCGTTCCACCGGCGCCTTGCGGGTGCGCGCCTCCTCGACCAGGCGCACCACCCGGGCGATCGCGGTGTCGCCCGCCTCGGCGGAGACGGTCACGCGCAGCGTCCCCTCGCCGTTGACGGTGCCGGCGAACACCGCGTCGCCGGGCGCCTTCGCCACCGGCATCGGCTCGCCGGTGAGCGCGCTTTCGTCCACCGCGCTCATGCCGTCCTTGACCGTTCCGTCGGCGGCGACGCGTTCTCCCGCGCCGACCAGGATCACGTCGCCTATCGCGAGCGCCTCGGCGCGCACGGTTTCGAGGCCGTCCGCCCCCTCGCGCCGCGCGGTCTGCGGCGCGAGGCCGACGAGAGCGCGGATCCCCGCTTGCGAGCGGTGCGCCGCGACCGTCTCCAGGCATTCGCCGAGAAGGAACAGCAGCACCACCATCGCCGCCTCGCCGGTCGCGCCGATCGCCGCCGCGCCCACCGCCGCCACCGTCATCAAGGTTTCGATCGAGAACGGGTTGCCGCCCCGCGCCGCCCGCCACGCCTGCCGCGCCACCGGCAGCACCCCCACCGCCAGCGCCGCCGCGAGCGGCCACGGCGCGAGCGCGGGGACCAACCGTTCCGCCACCGCCCCCGCCTGCAACGCCACGGCGTAGACGACCGCGAGCTTCAGCGCCCCCTCGGCCCACAGCGTCGCCAGCAGCGAACCGCCGCCGGCACCGTGGGAATGGCCGTGATGGTCGTGGCCGTGATGATCGTGATGGTCGTGATCGTGGGGCTCCTCCGGCGGTTTCTCGACCGAACCGAACCCCTGGCAGCGCATGCAGCAGCCCATGCTTCACCTCTTTCCCGCGTCGCCGAAAGCGACTATCTGGAAAGAAGCTACGATCTCCAGTCACTGGAGAAGCAAGGGGAGAAATGCGGGATGCTGCCGATCGGCGACCTCGCGAAGCAGAGCGGCGTCAAGATTCCGACGATCCGCTATTACGAAAGCATCGGCCTGCTACCCGAACCGGCGCGCAGCGAGGGCAACCGCCGCCTCTACCCGCCCGAAGCGGTGCGGCGGCTGCGCTTCATCCGCCACGCCCGCGAGCTCGGCTTCGAGATCGGGGCGATCCGCCGCCTTGCGCAGATGGCGCAGAACCCGGGCGAGCCGTGCTGCGAGGCCGACCGCCTCGCCCGCGAGCGTTTGTCGGAAATCGAGGACAAGATCGCGCGGCTGGCGGCGCAGCGCGACGAGCTGGTGCGGATGATCGGCGACTGCGCCCACGGCCGGGTCGCCGACTGCCGGGTCATCGACGTCCTCGACGACCACGACAAATGCCTGCACCGGGAGCATTGAGGCTCAGACGGGAATCTTCTGCTCGTCTTCCAGCAGCACCGAGACCGCATCGGGGATGCGCTTGAGCCGCGCGAGGTTGCGCAGGCTCTCGACGTGCGCCTCGGAGATCTGCATGTCGGCGGAAAGCACGAGGCGGCCGTCGGCGGCGATGACGTCGGCGGCGAGCACCATGTCGGGCAGCAGCAGCCCGGTCGGCAACACCTTCGCGACGACGCCGTCGCGGGCGCGGTCGGAGGCCACCTCCAGCACCTGACGGACGCGGGTGAACAGGGTCGGGTCGAACTGCGGCGCGCGCAGGGCCAGCGCGTCGAAATCGGCGCGGGTCGGCTCGTGCCCGGACACCACGTTGGCGAGCGCCGCGAGAATGTGGAGGATCCGCGCGTCGGTCGGAATCTCGGTACCTTTCGGCCCGTCGGCGGGGAAGCCGGAACCGTCGAAACCGCGGTTCTGCAAATGGATGATCTTCGCCACCCCGGCGAGGCGCGGAATGTGGGCGATGACGTTGCGCGCCGCCTCCGGGCTGCGCTCGATCATGCCGCGCTCGATCTCCGAAAGCGGCTGCTTCTTCTGTAGTTTCTGCAACACCTCGGGCGGCACCGAGAGCAGACCCACCGGCCCCAGCATCGCCGCGATCTCGAGCTGCCAGCGCTGCGGCAGGCCGAGCGCGGCGCCGACCTTGCGCGCCCAGTTGCGGATCCGCGTCGCCCGCGAGAACGCCGACGGCGAGGCGAGCGCGAGCATGTCGATCAGCACCTTGACCGACCCCGCCAGGGTCTTTTCCAGCAGTTCGCGCTCGGCGGTGACGAGACGGTATTGCTCGCGCGCGGCGTCGAGCCCCTGCGCCATCGTCTCCGGCGGACAAGGCTTGGTGAGGAAGCGGAAGATCGCGCCGGTGTTGATCGCGTCGATGGCGGTCTGCATGTCGGCGTTGCCGGTGAGCATCAGGCGCACCGTGTCGGGGGCGAGTTCGCGAATCTTCGCCAAGGTCTCGACGCCGTCCATGCCGCCCATGCGCATGTCGCACACCACCACCTCGAAGCTCTCGCCCGCCTTCAGTCGCGCCAGAGCGTCCTCGCCGCTGGTGGCGGTCTCGATCGGGTAGCGGCCGCGGAACTGGCGCTTCAGCGCCGCGAGCAGGTTGACGTCGTCGTCGATCAGGAGAATTCCACTCATCGCGCCGTCTCTCCGTCCTCTTCCACCAAAGAATTCAACCAGGCCTTCACCTTCGCCTCCATGCCGAGGCGGCGCACGTAATCGACGTCGAGCAACACCGGCCGCACCGTGCGGCTGCCGAGCGGCCAGCGCGGCCCGAAGGCGCGCGCGAGATGCACGCAGGTGAGCGCGGACCGGTCGGGGAACACGCAGGCGGAAGGGGTGTTCTGATAGAGCACCGCCTCGACGATCGCGTCGTTGAACCCCCACAGGCCGAGGAGATAGCCGCCGAGCTCCGCCTGAGTGGCGCCGAACGCCTCGCGTTCGAGGACGGGAAGATCCTCGCCGCGTTCGGCGCGCCCGAGAATTTCGCGGGTTTTGGCGGGCGCGTGATCGAAGAACACCAGGGTGCCGATGCACGACAGCATCGCGCCGCAGAACGCCTGGTCGCGCAGGCTTTCCCCCAGCCCCTCCTCGCGGGCGAGGCGGCGGGCGAGCGCGGCGACGGTGAGGCCGTAGGCGTCGAGATCGCGCAGCACCGAGGCATGCTCGGGCGATTTGTCGAACTGGCGGAAGATCCCGACCTGAAGCACCAGCGCGCGCACCGTCTCCATGCCCAGCAGGCGCACCGCCTGAAAGACGTCGTGAACCCGGCTGCCGAGGGAGAAGTAGGCGGAATTGGTGATCCTCAGAACCTCGGCGGTCATCGCCACGTCGCCGCCGATGAGCTCGGCGATGCTGCGCAGCGACGAGGCCTCCTTGCGCATCTCGGCGGTGAGCCGGATGTAGAGATCCGGCGGCGAGGGCAGGTTGTGGAGCCCGGCGGCGAGCTTGCGCAACGGCTCGGACCGCAGCACGCCCCGCAGCGCCAGGGTGCGGTCGAGCAGCGCGACGATATCCTCGGTGTTGCACGGCTTGGCGAGATACTGGTGGGTCGGGCCGATGGTGCGCAGCACGCTCTTCTCTTCGGTGTAGCCCGACAGCACCACCCGCACCGTTCCGGGGTGGAGGCGCTCCACCTCGGAGAGCAACGACGCGCCGTCGAGCTCCGGCATCCGCATGTCCGAAACCACCACGTCGAAGGCGCTCTGGTCGAGAAGCTTCAGCGCCTCCACCGGGCTGTCGAGGAAGGTGATGTCCCAGTCCTCGCGCTGCTTGTGCAGCACCCGGCGCAGACCGCGCAGCAGGTTGAGGTCGTCATCGACGAACAGGATCGAGAGTTTCATCGGCGTCTTCTCCAGCTTCCGCCGCGATCGGCAGACGCACGACGAAGGTCGCGCCGCCGCCCGGGGTCTCCTCGAGAGTCAGGCGGCCGCCGTGCTTCTTGACCACCACGTCCATCGCGATCGCCAGCCCCTGCCCGGTGCCCTTGCCCACCGCCTTGGTGGTGAAGAAGGGATCGAAGATGCGCTCGCGCAAGCCGTCGGGAACGCCCGGCCCGTTGTCGGCGATCCGGATTTCGACGGCATCGCCGTCGCGACGGGTGCCTATACGGATCAGGCCCGGCGTCTCGCGCCCTTCGAGCGCCTGCGAGGCGTTGACCACCAGGTTCAACAATACCTGATTGAGGTCGGCGGGCAGACAGAGAATTTTCGGGAGATCCGGATCGAAGTCCTTTTCCACCTTGGCGGTGTGCTTCCATTCGTTGGTGGTGACGGTGAGGGTGCTTTCGAGCGCGCGATTGATGTCGGTCATCACCTTGGCGGTGCTGCCCGGGTGCGAGAACTCCTTCATCGATCGCACGATCCGCGCCACGTGCTCGACGCCGTCGAGGGACTGGCGCGCCGCGGTCGGCAGTTCCTCGAGGAGATAGGGCACGTCGGCCTCGTCGAGGGTCTGCTCGATTCGCGCGGACACCTCGTCCGACACCGCCGCGGCGGTGCGGACGCGGTCGAGGGCGGCCGCGATCGTCTTGATCGAGCTTTCGAAGAAGCGGAGGTTGTCGCCGAGGTACTGGATCGGCGTGTTGATTTCGTGCGCGATGCCGGCGGCGAGCTGGCCGACGCTCGCGAGGCGCGACGACTGCAATGCCTCGCGCTGCGCGTCGACCAGCGCGGTGACGTCGCTCGACGCGCCGCGATAGCCGATGAACTCGCCCTTCACGAACACCGGCACGCCGTTGGAGCGGACGTGCACGAGCCGCCCGTCGGTCGCCTTGATGCAGTAGTCGAGATTGCGGAACGGCCGCCGCATCGCGATGTTCTTGGCGTAGTTCACCCAGGTGGCGACCTCCTCCGGGGTTTCGGCGCGCTGCGCGAACGACAGCCGGGTGACGCCGATCACCTGCGCGGGCGAGAACCCCGAAACCTCGAAAAATCGGTCGGAGATCATCACCAGCCGGTCCTCGGCGTCGGTCTCCCAGAACCAGTCGGACGCCGCCCCGGCGATGTCGCGCAGGCGCTGCTCGCTGCCCGCGAGACGGTCGAACTGCTCCTGCAGCGCGGCGCGCGCCTGCGCTTCGGCCTCCGCCTGCTCGCCGACCGCGCGCTCGAACGCGCGGGCGTTGCGCTTGAACACCGCCGCCGCGTGCAGCAGGCGGCCGACCTCGTCGGCCCGGTCGGAGGCGATGATCTCGACCCCGGTTTCGCCCGCCGCGAGGCGCGAAAGCGCGAGCGTGGCGCGCCGCACCGCGCGCGAGATCGCGCCGCTCAGCAGCAGCGACAACGCCACCGAGACCGCGAACGCCGCCGCCGCGCCGCCGAGCGCGATCATCACTACCCGACGCTCCGCCGCGGCGGCGTTCGCGTCGTGGGCCTGCCGGTCGGCAAGGTAGAACGCCTCCCACTCGCGCAGCGCGGTCTCCGCATCGGCGAACCGGCGTTCCACCTCGTCCACCTGCGGCATCGCGGCGGCGCCCGCCGCACCGAGCGCCGCCCGCGCGGTCGCAACGTAGCGGCGCGCCTCGGCACGGGTCGCTCCGGCGAGAACCGCTTCGTCGGCGGAGGCTTCGGCGTCGAACATCTCCGCCAGGATCTCGACGCTGTCGAGGCGCGCCTCCGCCCCGGCGCGCAACCCGGCCGCGACTTCGTCGCGCACGCCGATGGTGCGCCAAGCGAGAGCGCGAAACAGCGCGAGATCGCTCTTGATCAGCGAGACCCGGAGGGTTGCCGCGCGGACGTCGCGCACCTGCCGATCCTGGGCGCGCTGCGCCGCGGCCTCCTGCAGCTCCGACAACGTCACCCACGCCACCAGCATCGCCGCGACCGCCCCGGCCATCACCAGACCGGGCGCGATCAGCAGCTTCAGACCGATCGGCCAATCCCGAAACCGCATTCCCGGCCACTCCGCTTTCCGCCGCACTCATCGCGCGCATTGTCAGCATCGCATAAATGCATGTGGTGTGTCTGCCGCGGGCTTCAGCGCGCGCCGCTGCGGCGCAAACGGCGCAGAAAAATTCGCGGTTGAACTCTCCGCCCCGACGGGACCATTCTGGACCGTCGCCGCATCCGGATCGCCGTTCATGTCGCTGGACTGGACCCATTTCCTCTTTCTCTTCGCCACCATCTTCGTCGCCCTCGCCCTCGGCGCGCGCGCCGGGCGCTCCGCCCGCACCGCCGAGGGCTACAGTCTCGGCGGCCGCGCCTCCGGCGCCGGCGTGGTGGCGGGCGGCATCGCCGGCACCATCATCGGCGGCTCGGCGACCATCGGCACCGCCCAGCTCGCCTGCACCGTCGGCCTCTCCGGCTGGTGGTTCACCCTCGGCTCGGGCATCGGCTTCCTCCTCATCGGCACCTTCTATGCGCGGCCGCTCCGGCACTCGGGGCTCGAAACCGTCTCGCAGTACCTCGCCCTCAACTACGGCCGCGCCGCCGGGCCGATCGCCAGCCTCGCCTCCTCGCTCGGCATCATGTTCTCGGCGGTGGCGAGCGCGCTCGCGGCGATCCCGATGATCGGCGCGATGACCGGCCTGCCGCCCGCCGCCTCGGCGGCGGCGATCGTCGCGCTGGTGATCGCGACGGTCTTCTGGGGCGGGCTGCGCGCCGCGGGCGTGGCGGGGCTGTTCAAGATGGCGGTGCTGTGGACGACGCTGTTCGCCGCGGGCGGGGTCGCCGCCTTCCTGCTCGCCGACCTGCCCGACTTCGCCCAGCGCTTCCCGGCGACGCCGTGGTTCAGCCTGACCGGCCGCGGCGTCGGCCAGACCTTCGGCAACGTCTTTTCGCTGATCGTCGGCATCGTCTGCACCCAGACCTACATCCAGGCGCTCTACGCCGCCTCGGATTCCCGCACCGCGGCGATCGGCGCCTACACCGCCGCGGCGATCACCATTCCGGTGGGCTTGCCGTCGGTGGCGGTGGGCATGGCGATGCGGGTGCTCCACCCCGAGCTTTCGCCGATCCTGGCGCTGCCCGCGTTCCTCGCCGAACACCTGCCCGCGCCGGTGGCGGGCATCGCGCTCGGCGGCCTGCTGCTGTCGGTGGTCGGCTCGATCGCCGGGCTTACCCTCGGCATCGGCACGATGATTTCGCGCGACATCGGCCAGGCGGTGCTCGGCCTCACCCGCGACCGCGACATCCTCCGCCTCAACCGCGCGGTGGTGCTCGCGGTCACGGTGGCGGCGGCGTGGATCGCCGTCGCCCACCTCGACAGCTACGTGCTCGACTGGAACTACATGTCGATGGCGCTGCGCGGCGCCGGGCTGTTCCTGCCGCTGACGCTGGCGGTGTTCGCGCCGCGACGCCTGCCGCCGATCTGGGGCGTGGCGTCGATGGCCCTCGCCACCCTCGCCGCGGTGGCCTCCCGGCTGGTGTTCGCGCTGCCGGTCAACCCGCTGTTCGTCGGCGTCGGCGTGAGCGCGGCGGTGGTCGCGGCCGGACTGGTGGCGGCGCGGGTCGCACCGGCCTCCGGCAACCCCTGAGCGCAGAACCCGCCCGAGTCGCCGATCGCGGAAGCCCCTCCGGCTCCCGCACCACAGCCGTGGGTTCCGCGCCTCGCCTTACGAAAATCTTAGGAATTGTGCCCGAGATTAGATTCCGGGCATTTTTTTCGCATGCCTTCGAAGGGTGCATCGCCCCGCAACGCTTCCATCCGGAGATCCCATGCCGTCCCTATCCAACCTTCGCATGCCGGCCAAGCTCTACGGGAGCGCCGCCGTCATCCTGACCCTGATCGCGATCATGGCGGCGACGTCGTGGTCCGCCTTCCACAAGATCGAGGCGGCGTTCGTCTCGGTGCGGCAATCGGCCGAGATCTCGCAACTCGCACAGACCGCGCAACTCCAGATGTCGAACGCGGCCTATGCGAACCTCGGGCTGTCGAAGGCGCAGACGCCGGAAGAACTCACCCTCTACGAGGGCGTGAGCACGGCGCGGCGCACCCAGGCGATCGCCAGCGTCCGGCGCGCGCTCGCCGCCGCCGCCGGCGACGACGAACGCCGCCTGCTCGACGCGCTGCTGAAGAAGATGGAGGCCTACGGCGAAATCTCCGAAAAAGGGCTCGAACTGCGCCGCGCCTACATCGAGCGCAAGGCCGAGCTGCTGGTGATCTCGCCCAAGCTCGCCGACGCGATGGCCTACGCGCTCAGCCAGGCGATCGCCACGACGCCGCTGCTGGTCAACCCGACGATGTCGGCCAACCAGGGGCTGACGGCGGCACGGGCGGCGATGCTGCTTTACCTGCTGAGCAACGGCGAGGAGGATGCCGAGAAACAGGATCGGGCGCTCAAGACCGCCCAGGCGGCGATCCAGATGGCCGCGGGATTGGCGGGCGGCACCGCGATCGAGGGCGTGATCGATTCGGTCGCGGAAATGACCAACGACTACGAATCCTCCGCCAGCCTGCTGATGGCGCTGGCGCAGCGCAGCAACGCGCTGTGGTACGAGGAGGCGCGCGCCGCCCGCGCCGAACTCGACGCGGCAGCCGACGCCACCACCAAACACCTGATGCGGGTCGCCGACGGCGCAATCGCGAGCGCCACCGCCAGCATCGCCGACGCCTCCGCCGTGCTCGGCGGCGTTTCGGTGCTGGTGCTGCTGGTGGTGATCGGCCTCAACTGGCTGACGGTGCGGCTTGTAGCGCGGCCGATCGTGCGGATCACCGGCGTGATGTCCGACCTCGCCCACGGCGACAAGAACGTCGCGGTTCCCTACCTCGGGCGCGGCGACGAGGTCGGCGGCATCGCCGAGGCGGTGCAGGTGTTCAAGGACAACGCCCTGCGGCTCGACGCGATGGCCGCCGAGCAGGCGGAAGCNGGCGGAAAGGCCGCCGACCATCGCCAGCATCCGCGCCGCGGCGGCGCGTCCGGCGGCGTCGGGCACAGGGTGCGCGGCCTCCACCACCTCGATCATCCGCGTCGGGCAACCGTGGCCGTAGCGCGTCACCACCAGGCCGTCGATGAGGCCGCCGCTCCAGTGGGTTTCGAACGCGCGCGCCATCGCGCCCGCCGCCTTGCCCGCGCCGACCACCACCGTGCGCCCCGCGGGCGGCTCCGGAATTTGCGGCGCGAGGCAGATTTCCGGCGCGGCGGCGGCGAGGCCGGCGTCGAGCATGTGGCGGAGAAGACGGGCGTGCGGCGTGTCGGAGGGGATCATCGCGGCGGTTTTCCCTGTAGGGTGCCTTCAAGACTAGCACGCCGCGCGGGAAGGGGAAACGAAAGCCCCCGTCGGTTGTCGACGGGGGCTTTCGCCGGGATGGGGCGGTTTCAGGCGGCGCGGATTCGGGCGATGAAGTCCTCGACCTCGCTGTCGAGGCGCTCGGACTGCTGCGCGAGTTCGCCCGCGGCGGCGAGAAGCTCGCTCGCGCCCGCTCCGGCGCGGCCCGCCGCGTCGGTGACCTCGGTGATGTGGGAGGACACCTCGCGGGTGCCCGCCGCCGCCTGCTCGACGTTCCGCGCGATCTCGGCGGTGGCGGCGGTCTGCTCTTCCACCGCCGAGGCGATGGTGGCCTGGATGCCGCTGATCCGCGCGATGATCGTCGAGATCTCCTGGATCGCGTCGACCGCCTCGCCGGTCGAGCTCTGCACTTCGCCGATCTGACGGCCGATGTCCTCGGTCGCCTTGGCGGTCTGGGTGGCGAGGGACTTCACCTCGCCCGCCACCACCGCGAAGCCCTTGCCCATCTCGCCCGCGCGCGCCGCCTCGATCGTGGCGTTGAGCGCCAGCAGGTTGGTCTGGCTGGCGATGTCGGTGATCAGGCCGACCACCTCGCCGATCCGGCTGGCGGCGTCGGCGAGCGCGGTGACGAGGCCGTTGGTGCGCTCGGTCTGGGTCACCGCGTCGGCGGCGACGTCGGCCGCGGTCGCCACCTGGCGGCCGATCTCGGCGATCGAGGCGGCGAGCTGCTCCGCCGCCGAGGCGACGGTCTCGACGTTGTTGGACGCCTGCTCGGTGGCGGCGGCCACCGAGGTCGCCTGCGAGGTGGTCTCCTCGGCGATGCCGGTGAGCGCCGAGGCGGTCTCGCGCATCTGCCCGGCGGCGCTCGCCACCGACTGCGCGATCCCCTTGACGCTCGCCTCCATCGCGTCGGCGAGTTCCTGCATCGCCACGCGCTTCTCCTCCGCCGCGCGGCGTTCCGCCTCCGCCTGCTCGGCGGCCATCGCGTCGAGCCGCAGGGCGTTGTCCTTGAACACCTGCACCGCCCGGGCGATGCCGCCGACCTCGTCGGTCTGTTCGCGGTAGGGCACCTCGGTGTCCTTCTCGCCTTGGGCGAGACTTTCCATCACGCCGGTGATCCGCACGATCGGCCGCGCCACCATCCGCACGGTGAGGACGTTGAGGATGATCTGCAGCGCGAACACCAGGGCGGCGCCCGAGGCGAGCAGGGTCGAGGATTCGGTGATCGCCCGCACCGCCTCGGCGACGGTGGTCTCCGAGGTGCGGATCGCCTGGCCGACCGCGGCGGCGGCGGTGCGGTCGAGCTCGGCGCGGAGTTCCGGCGCTTCCTTCTCCCAGATGTCGGAGCTGCGCTCCGCGAGCCCCATCACCATCTGCGCCGAGGCGTCGAAGTTGTTGGCGGATTCGATCAGCGCCTTGAGCACCGGCTCGAATTCGGACCCGGACGGCACCAGTCCCGCCGCGCCGTTGACCGAGGCCTGGGTGACGCGCAGCGCGGTCTGATGGCGCTTGGCGTCCTCGGGATCGCTGGTGACGATGTAGCGCAGCATGAAGATGCGGGCGCTGACGAGGTTGTCGTTGGCGATCAGGAGGGTCTGCACCAGATCGGGCTGGTTGGCGATCGCCTGGCGCACCGCGAACTGCATCGTCGAGGCGAGCTTGGGCGCGATGCCGAAGAGGTTCTGCATTTCCTCGATGTAGGCGCGCCGGATCTCGATGCCCTGGTTGGTGAGTTCGCCGTATTTCTCCACCTTTTCCAGCACCGAGGAGAGCATCTTGCGCTCGGCCTCGTCGGCGTCGGTGGTGATGCTGATCGCCTTACGGAGTTGGCCGATCGCGGTGACGCGCTTCGCCATGGTGTTCTGTTCGAAGCCGAGCAGGGCGTCTTCGGTCTGCGCTTTCGAGGCGCCGAGGTTGGCAAGGGCCGCCGCACCGATCTGGAACTGCGCGTTCTGCGCGATTTGCGAGATCTGCGTCGCCATCTGCACCGAACGGAACGCCTGTCCGATCTTGTCGAACGCCGACCACGATACGGCGGCCATGCCCGCGAGCAGGGCGATGATCAACGCCGCGCTGCCGTAAAGCTTCACCGGCATGCGCAGGTTGCGTAAGAAACCCATGTTGTCGTCCCCCATCCATAAGTATGAAGCGGCAGGCCATCGGTCTGTCATCGGATCGACACCACGATTGCAAATCCGGACGGCGACGACAAACGTTAAATAACCACAATTTAAACAAGGTGTTCCGGGGGGCTTCAAAACGCCTGTGGAACGATTCTCGCGACTCGGGGCTCCACCCGGGTGGGTGGGGGTGGATATGCGAAAGCCCCCGTCGGTTGTCGACGGGGGCTTTCGCCGGGATGGGGCGGTTTCAGGCGGCGCGGATTCGGGCGATGAAGTCCTCGACCTCGCTGTCGAGGCGCTCGGACTGCTGCGCGAGTTCGCCCGCGGCGGCGAGANGCCGCGCCGGAGCGGGCGCGAGCGAGCTCCTCGCCGCCGCGGGCGAACTCGCGCAGCAGTCCGAGCGCCTAGACAGCGAGGTCGAGGACTTCATCGCCCGAATCCGCGCCGCCTGAAACCGCCCCATCCCGGCGAAAGCCCCCGTCGACAACCGACGGGGGCTTTCGTTTCCCCTTCCCGCGCGGCGTGCTAGTCTTGAAGGCACCCTACAGGGAAAACCGCCGCGATGATCCCCTCCGACACGCCGCACGCCCGTCTTCTCCGCCACATGCTCGACGCCGGCCTCGCCGCCGCCGCGCCGGAAATCTGCCTCGCGCCGCAAATTCCGGAGCCGCCCGCGGGGCGCACGGTGGTGGTCGGCGCGGGCAAGGCGGCGGGCGCGATGGCGCGCGCGTTCGAAACCCACTGGAGCGGCGGCCTCATCGACGGCCTGGTGGTGACGCGCTACGGCCACGGTTGCCCGACGCGGATGATCGAGGTGGTGGAGGCCGCGCACCCTGTGCCCGACGCCGCCGGACGCGCCGCCGCGGCGCGGATGCTGGCGATGGTCGGCGGCCTTTCCGCCGACGACCTGGTGGTGTGTCTGATCTCGGGCGGCGGCTCGGCGCTGCTGGCGCTGCCCGCGGACGGCGTGGATTTCGAGGCGAAGCGCGAAATCAACCGCGCGCTGCTGCGCTCGGGCGCCGACATCGCCGAAATCAACTGCGTGCGCAAACACCTCTCGGCGATCAAGGGCGGACGCCTCGCCGCCGCCGCCGCCCCGGCGCGGGTGGTGACCCTCGCGATTTCCGACGTCGTCGGCAACGACCCGGCGACGATCGCCTCCGGCCCCACCGCGCCCGACCCCACCACCCTCGCCGAGGCCCGCGCGATCCTCGACAAATACCGGATCGCCTGCCCCCCGGCGGTGCGCGACCATCTTGCCGATCCGGCGTCGGAAACCCCGAAGCCCGGCGACCCGCGTCTCGCCCGCTCGGAATATCATATCGTCGGCAGCCCCGCCGCCAGCCTCAAGGCCGCCGCCGAAACCGCCGCCTCGGCGGGCTACCGCGTCGTCGATCTCGGCGACGGCGTCGAGGGCTGCGCTCACGCGGTCGGCCGCGAGCAGGCGCACATGGCGCTCGACTTCCTCGGGCGCGGCGAGAAGGTGTGCATCCTCTCGGGCGGCGAAACCACCGTCGAGGTCAAGGGAGCGGGCCGCGGCGGTCGCAATTCGGAATTCCTGCTCGGGTTCGCGATCGCCGCCGCGGGCCAGCCGGGAATCTGGGCGCTCGCCTGCGACACCGACGGCATCGACGGCACCGAGACCAACGCCGGCGCCTGGACCGGGCCGGACCAATGGCGGCGGCGGGGCGAGCTCGGTCTCGACCCCCGCGCCTTCCTCGCCGAGAACGACGCCTACGGCTATTTCGAGCGGGTCGGCGGGTTGGTGATCACCGGGCCGACGCTGACCAACGTCAACGACCTGCGCGTCGTCCTCGTCGACCCGGCATGACGCCGCGCCGCCCGTTTCCGGGCGGCGCGCCCGCTCAAATCGCCACCGCCGCGGCGATCCACACCGCGATCGCACCGACCAGACCCTGCACCAGAGTGCCGCCGGTCTGAAGCCGGTAGCCGGTCTTCGCGTCCATGTTGGAGAACTGCGTCACCACCCAGAAGAAACTGTCGTTGGCGTGGCTCACCACCATCGAGCCCGCGCCGATCGCGATCACCACCAGCGCGCGGGCGGTGTCGGAGTCGAGCCCGAGGGCGCCGACCAGCGGCGCCATGATCCCGGCGGTGGTGATGATCGCCACCGTCGAGGAGCCCTGGGCGGTCTTGATCCCCGCCGCGATCACGAACGGCAGGAAGATGCCCATGTGATAGGTCGAGAGCCCCTCGCCCACCATCTTGGCGATCCCCGAGACCTGCAGCACCTTGCCGAACGCGCCGCCCGCGCCGGTGATGATGATGATCGTCGCCGCCGAAAGCAGCGCCTCGCCGAACCACCCCCCGGCCGAGAGCATGCTCTTGTCGAGCTTCTTCGGCAGCAGCAGCGCGAAGAAGAAGCCGATCAACAGCGCGACCACCGGCTGGCCGACGAAATCGATGGCCTTGAGCGCCCCGCCGGTGCCGAACGGCTTGGTCGGGAACAGCGCGATCGACCGCACCACGATCAGCACGATCGGCAGCACGATCGGCAGCAGGCTCTTGAGCGCGCCGGGCGCGTCGGCGAGCGACGGCATCGCGGCGGGCTCCTCGCCCTCCTTGTAGGGCGGCACGTCCACCTTCGCCGCCACCGTCACCGCGAACACCCAGCCCGCGAACGCCGCCACCGCCGCGATCCCCAGCCCCCACATGATCACCAGCCCGAGATCGGCGTTGAGAATGCCCGCGGCGGCGATCGGCCCCGGAGTCGGCGGCACCATCGTGTGGGTGGCGTAGAGGCCGAGCGACAGCGCGATCGCCGAGGCCGCGAGCGTCACCCCCGCGCGCTTGGCGAGCGCCTTGTTGAGCGACGAGAGGATGACGAAACCGGAATCGCAGAACACCGGAATCGACACCACGTAGCCCATGATCGACATCGCCATCGGCACGTTGCGCTTGCCGGTGAGTTCGAGAATTCCCTCGGCGAGACGCCACGCGCCGCCGGATTTTTCGAGAAAGGCGCCGATCACCGTGCCGAGCAGGATGACGATGCCGATGTATCCGATGGTGCCGCCGAACCCGTCGTTGACCGCCTTCACCACGTCGTTGAGCGGCAGACCGGCGAGAATGCCGAAGCCGAACGCGGTGAGCAGCAACGCAAGGAACGCATGCATGTTCAGCTTGGCGGTCGCGAAGATGATGAACGCGATCGCCAGGATCAGCAAAACGATGAGCCACATGATCGATGTCTCCCCAGCCGTGGCGTTCGGAGGCGCGCCACATAGCTGAACCCTCCCACGTTTTCGCCCCTTCATCAACTTATAGGATCATTCCGCCGGACCCCGCCGAAATCCGTCTTGCCGATCATGGCGCGGCGAGTACTATTTGCGGCTTTCCAGGTTCGAAGGAGTGATGCGGGATGAAGCGGTTGTCGTCGGTGTGCGTGTTCTGCGGGTCGCGTCCGGGCGCGCAGCCGATCTACGCCGAAGCGGCCGACGCTTTCGGGGCCGAACTGGCGCGGCAGGGCATCCGCCTCGTCTACGGCGGCGGCAACGTCGGCCTGATGGGACGGGTCGCCGACGCCGCGCTGAACGCGGGCGGCGAGGTGGTGGGGGTGATCCCGCAGTTCCTGATCGACCGCGAGGTGGGCCACCCGCGCCTGACCGAGCTGCACGTGGTGGAAACCATGCATCAGCGCAAGGCGATGATGGCCACGCTCTCCGACGCCTTCGCGGTGCTGCCGGGCGGCATCGGCACCTTCGAGGAACTGTTCGAGGTGTGGACCTGGCAGCACCTCAAGCTCCACGTCAAGCCCTGCGGCCTGCTCAACGTCGGCGGCTTCTACGACCTTCTCGCCGGGTTCCTGCGCCACACCACCGCCGAAGGCTTCCTCGACGCCGCGCAACGCGACACCCTGGCGATCGAATCCACGCCCGCCGCCCTGCTCCGCACCCTCGCCGAAGGCCCCCACCCGGAAAAGCCGAACGGCCTGGCGAAAATCTGACGGTCTGCTCAACTTCACCCAGGACTGGATGAGCGGGAACGAAGACGATTTCGCGGTGTGCGCACGCTACCGTCGCTTCGTCGAAGCGCTTTCCCCCGCCGATCCGGTCCGCCTCTTCGTGCGGAACGGCCCGAGTCTTCACGACGCCCGTCCCGATTGGGCGGTTTTCGACCGCTCGACCGGCGAACTGCGGCTGGTCGTCGTCGCCGGCGACGCCCAACGGGGCTATTGCGAAGTGGAGCTTCGCTATTCCGGAGCGATCGTCGACCGTGAGAACGTTCTCCGGCAAGCGCTTGTCTCCCGCACGTCGGAGATCCTCCAGAACGAATTCGCCTGGGCCGGCGGACGTCTCAGCCACGGCTTCGTCCTGTCGCCCGCACGGGCTCGCGCGCGGCGGGGCACGCGCCTGCCGGAATTCCGTGTCGCGTTCGACCGGTTCGCCTACGCGGTTTCGCCGCTGCCGGAGAAGAGACTGAGCGTCCCCCCTTCGCAGGGGGTCTGACTCCGGGCTATCCTTGCACCCTCGCCGCACGTCGGGCAAGCCAGTCGCCCCTCGTCGGATAGCCCCGGAAAGGCCGGTTTTCCCGATCCGGGGGCGGACGCGCCACCCGACTTGCCCCAACCCCCGGAGGCCCGTTGATGAAGACGATCCTGGGCGCGTGCCTTTCCGCCGCCGTCGTCACTGCCGCACCGGGCGTTCCGGCGCAAGTGTTCGCGCAAACCGGCAGAAGCATCGTGGAGACGTACTTCTTCGACAAGGACCCGCCGAGCGGCGCGTTAATCTTCCAGGAGAGGACGGATCTCGAAGGAACGGCGCTAAGCCTCGCCACGGGCAGCCCCTACACCCATGTCGGGATCATCCGGATTACCGGCGGCGGCCCGTATGTCATGCAATCCTCTGCGGCGACGCATGGCGTCGCGGAAATTCCCCTGGAGGACTTCATCGACGTCGGGGTCGATCGGAAATTCGCGATCTATGTGACGAA
Source organism: uncultured Alphaproteobacteria bacterium (assembly GCA_900079695.1). Classification (NCBI taxonomy): domain Bacteria; kingdom Pseudomonadati; phylum Pseudomonadota; class Alphaproteobacteria; species uncultured Alphaproteobacteria bacterium. Next base: position 3,924,741 of record LT599022.1, on the reverse strand, counting down.
GACGGACCTCCGGCCCGCCGGACAGCTGAACAGTCCGGCCTCCTTGAAGGCCTACGACTACGACCATCTGCCCTACGATTCGTTCTATCGTCTGGATTCCCACGCCATTTACGGCGCAGAGTTGATTTTCAAGATCTTCAAGGACATCGGCCTCCCGATCGGAACATTGCGGAAAATCGGCGAATTGAATTTCGACACCGAGCCGGGCCGCAAATTTCTTCTGAACGACTGGCGCGAGCGCCCGGAGTGCCGATCGCGGGAATTGTCCCGCCAAGGGTGCTGGGATCGCATCAAAACCGAGGCCGTCGTTACGCCGAAGGATCTGGCAGACGATCGCAATCTCGAACTCTATATGACGACGTTCGACGTGGGTGAATGAGGCGTTCCTCTCCGGACCCGTGCCCGCCGCCGGTCCCGCGTCCGACGAAAGGGGGCCGCGCCGAGCCCCCCCGATGCGGGGATTCAGTTCGGCCGATCCGCCGGAAATCCGTGACGGCGCGCGACGAGAGCGACGGCGAAGGTCGCGACGAGCAGAACGAGCAGGCTCGGCGCGAACGCCCCGACGCCGAGCCGGTCGAGCAGCAGACCACCGATCAGCCCACCCCCCGCGATCGCCGCGTTCCAGGTCGTCACCAGCATCGATTGAGCGAGATCCGCCGCCGCCCCCGCGGTCTTGGCGCTCGCCGTCTGGAAAAGGGTCGCGCAGCCGCCGAACGCGAGCCCCCAGACGGCGGACGCGCCGTAGACGACCGCCGGAACGCCGCTCCAGATCCAGAGCGCCGCCGCGGAAAGGGCGAAGAGCGCGGTGCTGAGCAAGGTCAGCGCCCGCAGGCGACGGTCGATCAGCACGCCGACGATCCAGATGCTTGCCAGCGACGCGATGCCGAAGACCAGGAGCACGGCGTCGGTCCGCTCCACCATGCCCGCGGCGTCGAGAAACGGTGCGATATAGGTGTAGAGGATGTTGTGGGCGAGCACGTAGGCGAGCACGACGAAGAGCACCGGTCGAATTCCCGGCTGCGTGACGACGCTCACCAGCGATCGACGCGTGCCCGCGGGCTCGCCCGCGAAATCGGGGACTCCGGCCCGCACCCAGACGACCAGAATCACGGTGAGCCCGCTCATCAGGCCGAAACAGGCCCGCCAGCCGATCACCGTGCCGAGAAAGGTTCCGGCCGGGACGCCGAGCGAGAGCGCCAGCGGCGTTCCCGCCATCGCAACCGCGATCGCGCGGCCCTTGAGATGCTCGGGCGCCATCCGCGCCGCGTAACCGGCGACCAGCGCCCAGAGCAGCCCCGCGGAAACCCCCGCCACGAAGCGGGCGGCCAGCGTCAGGCCGTAGCTTCCCGAAACCGCGGTGATGGTGTTCGCGACGAGAAATCCGGCGATCGCGGCGAGCAGGAGCGGACGGCGACGGCAACCTTGCGTGAACGTCGTCAACGGAATTGCGGCCGCCAACGAACCGACGGCGTAGACGGTGACGAGCTGCCCCGCGGCGGACTCGGAAACGCCGAGACCGGCGCCGATCTGCGGCAAAAGCCCCGCCGGCAGGGCTTCCGTCACGATCGTGACGAAGGCCGCGGTCGAAAGCGCGAGCAGACTGCCCCAGGGAAGACGATCGGATGTGTATGACGGGACGGCGTGGGCTTCGGTCATCGGGCGTCTCCCGCGACGACGGTCGCTTCGCAAGTCGCGGCGGGAACGGAGAAATGGACGGGCGTGAAGACGGTTCGGGATGCAGGAGCCATGGAAACCTCTCTCGGACGATGCTCTGCCCCTGAAACTGGCATCCGTACGTTTAGAGAAAAACAGGCTGCAATTCCGATCACTTCGGACTATTATATCCGCTATCATGTCGATTTCCATGGATAGCCTCGGCGCGCTCAACGTCTTCGTTCAGGCGGCGGACGCCCGCAGCTTCACGGTTGCGGGGCGACAGCTCGGCGTGTCGTCGTCGGCCGTCGGCAAATCCATCGCGCGCCTCGAGGACCGGCTCGGCGTGAGGCTGTTCCATCGTTCGACGCGCGCCGTCACGCTGACGCCGGAAGGCAATCTGTTTCTCGAACGGTGCCGCCGCATCTTTTGCGAAATGGAAGCTGCCGAGCTGGAGCTGTCGCAGACGCACGCGCACCCGCGCGGCGTCCTGCGGGTCGGCCTGCCGCTGGTCGGAATGCTGATGATGCCGAGCCTGTCGAGCTTCATGCGGACCTGGCCCGAAATCGAACTCGACCTCGACTTCACCGACCGCCTCGTCGACGTGATCGAGGAAGGGTTCGACGCCGTGATCCGCACCGGCGAAGCGAGCGATTCCAGGCTCATGACGCGATCCCTCGGGGAGTTTTCCTACAAGCTGGTCGGCGCGCCGGCCTATTTCCGGACCTCCGGCGTTCCGTGCACGCCCGCCGATCTGGCCACCCACCGCTGCCTGCTCCACCGCTATCCGTCGACCGGCAAGTTGGAGGACTGGTTCGTCGCCGGAACGGAAGGCCCGCCGGTCGAAAGCCTCCCGCGAGCGGCCGTCTCGAGCGCCGTCGAGCCTCTGCTGGATATGGCCGAGCGCGGCCTCGGGCTCGCCTGTCTACCGGATTTCGCGGTGCGCGACCGGCTCTCGGAGGGAACGCTCGTCAGCGTCCTCGACGGCGCGATCCGGCATTCCGGAACCTTCCGCATCCTTTGGCCGTCGAGCCGGTACCTGTCGCCGAAGCTGCGCGTCTTCGTCGACTTCATGGCGGAAAATCTCTTCGGCCGCGCCGGAGATCCGGCCCGAGACGGTCGGCATCGTGGCGGGCATTCCCGATGAATTCCGTCCCCCCGGGGAGGCCGACGACCGTCGTCAGGCGGCGAGCAGGGCGAACCCGACGGACGCCACCAGCATCACGGCGAACATCACGTTCACGGCGCGTCCGATCGCGGGATTCGTCAACATTCTCGAAAAGATCGCGCCGAACGCCAGCCATGCGGTGTTGACGACGACGATGACGAGCGCGAGCGCGGCCAGTTTATAGACCGCGTCGGCGGCGAGATCGTCCGCGACGACGGTGTGCCCCGCATAGACCGCCCCGATCGCGGCGAAGGCCTTCGGATTCGCAATCGCCAGACCGAAGCCCGGAACGAACGCCGGAGCCTGCGCCGAACGCGGCGCGAGCGGCCCGACCGGCGCCGTGGCGATCTTCCAGGCGAGATAGAGGATGTAGACCCCGGCAAGGAGCGTCAGCGCCGTGAGCAGGATCGGCTGAGCGAGGACGAGGGCGGTCACGCCCGTCGCGATCATCAGCAGGACCACGGTCGTGCCCGCGACGATGCCGACGAGGTAGCCGAGGCTCCGGCGGAAACCGAAGGCCGTGCCGAGACCGGCCAGGCTCATCGTCGCCGGTCCGGGACTTCCCATCAGCGGAAACGCCGCGAGCCAGAGCAGAAGAAGCTCATCCGCCATGGGCCAGCCCCACGCGCGGCGCCGCACGCTCCCGAACGAAAAGGTGCACGACGGCCGAGAGAATGCCGAGGCCGATCGCGAGATACCAGATTTGGTCGTAACTGGCGTAACGGTCGAAGGCCACGCCCCCGAGCCACACCCCCGCGAACCCGCCGAGCTGATGGCTCAGAAACACGAAGCCGAACAGGGTTCCCGTCGCGCGCGGTCCGAACATCGTCAAGATCAGCGCGCTCGTCAGTGGAACGGTCGACAGCCAGAGCCCGCCCATCGCCAGCGCGAACACCATCACCGATGTCGGCGTCACCGGCAGGGAGATGAAGATCAGGATCGCGAGCGCCCGCAGCGCGTAGGTCGCGGCGAGCACATACGGCTTCGGAAACCGGGCGCCCAGATGCGATGCGTAGAGGGTGCCGAAGACGTTGGCGAAACCGGCGAGCGCGAGGGCCTGAAGCCCCAGCGCGCGCAATTCCGCGGCGGATGCCGGCGCGACGCAGAAATTCTGAACGTAGGTCGGCAGGTGCGCGGTGATGAAGGCGAGATGGAAGCCGCAGACGAAGAACCCGGCGCTGAGCGCCGTATAGCTGGAGTGTCCGAACGCCCTTCCGACCGTCTGCGCGATCGAAACGCCGTCCGCACCGCGCAGGTTCGAACCGGCTTGCGCGCGGAGAAAGGGAATGCACAGAGCCATGGGGGCGAGCGCAAAGGTGACGACGACCAGCGTCGTCCGCCAGTCGACCCACGAGACCAACCACGACACCAGAAGCGGCAGGACGACCTGTCCGGTGGACCCCATGGCCGAGGTGATCCCGAGATAGCGGCCGCGTTTCTCCTCCGGCGCCGCCCGCCCGACCACCGCCAGGACGACCCCGAACGCGGTGCCGGAAATCCCCATGCCCACGAGCACGCCCGCGCCGAGATGCTGCGCGAACGGCGTGGTGCCCACGACGCAGATCAGCATCCCGGCGACGTAGCAGACGAACCCGAGCCACAAGGCGCGCCGGTCGCCGAACCTGTCGGCGACGATCCCGAAGCCCGGCTGCGCGAGGCCCCAGACCAGATTCTGAATGGCGATCGAAAGCGAGAACACCTCGATCCGGCCGCCGAACAGGTCGTCCGACAAGGGCTGGACGATCCCGCCGAAGACCGCGCGCACGCCGAACGCCAGCGCGAGCACGACGCTGCCGGCCATCACGATCGTCAAGGTGCCGCGATCGTCGCGACCGGGCGTTCTTCCGTTTGCGGTCATCTCGCGTCCGTCCTCTCGCTTGAGCCGCGCGTTAGCACGCCACCCCGGACATCGGGATTGACGTCGAGGCTAGCAGCGCCTTAGACTTTTTAATAACGAATATTGATGAATTTCTACTTTCGATTTTTTGACGTATTGCATCTCACCGGACGGCAATGCCGTCGCGCCCCGTTCCCCCGAGGAGGACCCGGCCATGATGATCGCCCACTACGTCCACCGCCTGCCCGCCGACTACGACCTCGGCCTCATCCGCTCGCGCGCGAGCCTGCGCGGCGAACGGTGGTCGGCCGTTCCGGATCTGTATTTCAAGGCGTTCCTCGTGCGGGAGGCCGGGCGCCTCGGCGCCACCGCCAACGCGTATTCCTCCCTCTATCTCTGGCGTCGGGAGGACGCCTTCCGGAAGTTTCTGTGCGACGGCGGCCTCGACGTCGTGACCCGTTCGTTCGGCCGTCCGTCGATACGCACCTACGTCGCCCTGGAGGCTCGCCGGGGCCCAGGCACGGCGCCGAGGTTTCTCTCGACGGTCGAGAGCGACATTCCGGTGGACGCCGATCTGACGACAGCCCTGGCGGGAGAGGCGGCCTGGTGCCGCGAGGCCGCTTCGGCCCCCGGCACCGTGGCGGCGACGGTGGGAGTGGACCCGCGGTCGTGGTGGACGGTACGGATTTCGATCGCCGATCGCGAGATCGCGGAGCGCTCGGCGACGCGCTACGAAATCTTCCACCTCGCCAGCCCGTTGCTCGACACGCTGCCGAGCGCGGAGAAATCCGACTCTCCGCCCGGCACCTGCGGGGTGCTGTCCCCCGTCGGCACGGCGAGCTTTTCCGGCATCGACGCCGACATCCTGTTGGGGGGCGACACCGCGCCGTTCACCGTCATGGACATGACGGTTGCGCCCGGAGCGGGCGCGCCGGTACATGTCTCCTTCCACGAGGAGAAACTGTTTCGCGTCACCGAAGGCGCGTTGCTGTTTCTGGTGGGAGAAGACCGGATGACGGTCGCTTCCGGGGCGCATGTGTATATCGCTCCAGGCATCGCGCACGGCTTCTCCGCCCTCGGCGATAGCCCCGCCAGGATGACGCTCGTCTCCACCCCGCCCCGCCACGACCGCTTCTTCCGGGCGATGGGGGAACTGGCGGAGCCGCACGACCCGCAAGAGGTCGCGGCGGTCTGCGCGGCGTTCGGCCAGGCGATCGTCGGCCCGGTGGTCACGGAACCGGATCCGCCCCGACGCTAGGCCGGGCATGCTCGCAGGCAGGCGCGGCGGCGGTCAGTTCGGCTCGTAGGTCAGGATCTTGACTGCGGCCGCGCCGAAAAGGAACCCGAGCAGGGCGTCGACCGGGCGTCGGATCGAGAGATAGGCCTGCGCGGCGGCTCGCGCGGAGAACAGACAGGCATAGCCGACGAAAACCCCCGTCGCGACGACCGCGCAGATCAGGATGGCGGTCGTCAGGAATGCGGCGGGGGCGTCTTCGCCAACGCCTGCGGACAAGGTCGCCAGCCAGACCAGGGGCGCCTTGGGATTCGTCAGATGCAGCAACAGGCCCTGCGCGAAGCAGCGCCGGAGGCTGCCGGATCCCGTCGCTCTCGGGGCGCTCCGGTTCGGCGTGGCGGCCGAGCGCCACGATTTGACGGCGAGGACGATCAGATAGGCGCCGCCCGCCAGTTTCAATCCGCCGAACAGCATTGCCGAAGCCCGGAGTGCGGCGACGAATCCCAGAGCCGCGACACAGGCCCAGACCATCGACCCGAGAACGACGCCGCAGGACAACGCGATGGCGGGCGCGCGCCCTCTCGCCATGGCGGTACCGGCGATCATCAGCGTTGCGGGGCCCGGGCTGGCGACGCCCACCGTAAAGATCGACAGAACGACCAGCAGGTTCGGAAGAGTCTGCCAAAGCGCGTCGGGCATCATGCGGCCGCGTTCCGATGTTGGGACGAGGGCTTCGTCGGCACGTCCGGCTTTCCACCGGGCGCGGAGATCCCGCGGATCGCTGCCGTCGGCTCTCGCCAAGACTAACCGCCGCCCGCACCCTGGAAAAACGCATATTTCGGGATCGCGACTTCAGGAAAACCGATATGTGGCATGGTGTCCGCCCGCCGGTTGACAAACCCCCGAGCGAAACGCAGCTTCAGGGTATTCACCCGGGGTGTCCCGACAAGGGGCTGAGATACTGATGGCCGGTCCGGCAGGCCCGCGCAGCGCAGTGACCCGACGAACCTGATCCAGTTCAGACTGGCGTAGGGATGGTGCACCGGCTGCACGGCCGCAAACTCCGCCACGGCGTCCGCGCGGCCACCCTCCATTCAGTACGGCGAACTGGGTTCTCCAACGCATCGAGCACTGGAGGCTCCGACCGATGAAAACCCTTTCCCCGACCGTCACCACGGGTCCCTTGCCGGCTTCGCGCCGGGTCTGGCACGCGGGCGTCCGGCACCCCCGGATCCGCGTGCCCGTCCGCGAGATCGACCTGCATCCCTCCGCCGGCGAACCGCCCGTCGCCGTCTACGACAGCTCCGGCCCCTACACCGACCCGGACGCGGAGATCCTGATCGACCGGGGGCTGCCCCGGCTGCGCGAGAGCTGGATCGCCGCGCGCGGCGACACGGAGCAGTACGAAGGCCGCCATGTGAAGCCCGAGGACAACGGCTTCACGGAGGGAACCGGGCTCACGCCGGAATTCCCCGTGCGCCACGCGCCGCTGCGCGCCCGAGGCGGCCGCGCCGTCACGCAGATGGCCTATGCCCGCGCAGGGATCGTCACGCCGGAAATGGAATTCGTCGCGATCCGCGAAAATCTCGGACGGCGGGCGGCGGACCCGGCGACCCTCCGCGACGGCGAGAGCTTCGGCGCCGAGATTCCCGATTTCATCACGCCGGAATTCGTGCGCGACGAGGTGGCGAAAGGCCGGGCGATCATTCCGGCGAACGTCAACCACCCGGAAGCCGAACCGATGGCGATCGGCCGCAATTTCCTGGTGAAGGTCAACGCCAACATCGGCAACTCGGCGGTAACCTCCTCGATGGCCGAGGAAGTCGAGAAAATGGTCTGGGCGATCCGCTGGGGCGCCGACACGGTCATGGACCTCTCGACCGGACGCAACATCCACAACATCCGCGAATGGATCGTCCGCAATTCCCCCGTGCCGATCGGCACGGTGCCGCTCTACCAGGCGCTGGAGAAGGTCGGCGGCATCGCCGAGAACCTGAGCTGGGAGGTGTTTCGCGACACCTTGATCGAGCAGGCGGAACAGGGCGTGGACTACTTCACCATCCACGCCGGAGTCCGGCTGCACATGATCCCGATGACGATGGACCGGGTGACCGGCATCGTCAGCCGCGGCGGTTCGATCATGGCGAAATGGTGCCTGCACCATCACCGCGAGAGCTTCCTCTACACTCATTTCGACGAGATCTGCGACATCGCGCGCGCCTACGACGTGAGCTTCAGCCTCGGCGACGGCCTGCGCCCCGGCTCCATCGCCGACGCCAACGACGCCGCGCAATTCGCCGAACTGGAGACCCTGGGCGAACTGACCGGGGTCGCGTGGGCCAGGGACTGCCAGGTGATGATCGAGGGGCCGGGGCACGTGCCGATGCACAAGATCAAGGCCAACGTGGACAGGCAGCTCCGCACCTGCGGCGAGGCGCCGTTCTACACGCTCGGACCGCTCACCACCGACATCGCGCCCGGCTACGATCACATCACCTCCGGCATCGGCGCGGCGATGATCGGCTGGTTCGGCACGGCGATGCTGTGCTACGTGACCCCCAAGGAGCATCTGGGCCTACCGGACCGCGACGACGTGAAGACCGGCGTCATCACCTACAAGATCGCGGCGCACGCGGCGGATCTCGCCAAGGGCCACCCGGCGGCGCGGCTCCGCGACGACGCGCTTTCGCGCGCCCGGTTCGAGTTCCGCTGGGAGGATCAGTTCAACCTGTCGCTCGACCCGGAGACCGCCCGGTCGATGCATGACGAAACTCTGCCCAAGGAGGCGCACAAGGTGGCGCATTTCTGCTCCATGTGCGGGCCGAAGTTCTGCTCCATGCGGATCTCCCACGACATCCGCGCCGAGGCACGGAAGGACGGCATGGCGAAGATGGCCGAGAAATTCCGCGAGGGCGGGGAGCTCTACGTCCCGCTGAAGGATGCGGAATGAGCCGGACGCCCGGCCCTCGCCGACGGCGACGAGGGCCGGACATCATCGCGCCGGGCGGCCGGGAAGCCGCCCGGCAAGCTCGCGAACCGGGCCGATCACTCCGCGACGGCGATGGCCGCCGCCAGGCGGGCGACCTCGGCGACGTCGAGACTGAGGGCGAGACCGGCGTCGTCGAGGTCCTCGAGGCGGAACCATCGCGCATCGAGGGCGTCGTCCCCGGCCACCGGATCTCCGGCGATCCAATCGCACAGGACCGCGATCAGCACGAAATGCCGCAGAAGCCTGCCGTGTTCGTCGCGGTCGAAGACGTCCACCGCGGTGAACACCCGGCGCGCCCGCCCCCGAATCCCGGTTTCCTCGAAAAGCTCCCGGACGGCGGCGGTTTCGATCGGCTCGCCGGGTTCGATCTTTCCGCCCGGAAACCCCCAGCGACCCGCGTCGGGCGGATTGGCCCGCCGCACCAGAAGGATCCGGCCTTGGTGAAAGACGGCCGCGATCGTGGCGGCAACCGGGCGCGTGACCGCGGCACTGTGATTCGTCGTTACCGGCATGGCAGCCTCTTCCGTAAAAACCCGCGGCATCCGGTCGGTCGGCCTGCGCGCCTCACGCCGGAGCGATCCGGTCGATCGTCTCCCGGCGCAGCGCCCCGCACAGATCCCGCGCGGCGGGCGTCGCGGTCTGCGCTCCGAGCATCCTCAGTTCGATCGCCGGAAGCTCCGGCAGGTCGAGAGCGTCTCCGGCGCAGACGATATCGTCCGGCACCCCGTGGCCGGTCCGCACCGCGATCCCCAGCTTCGATCGCAACGCGCCCCATATGCCGGGCAGGCTCGGCGTCGTCACCGCCACCCGCCAACGCCGGTCCGCGCGGTCGAGCGCGGCGAGCGTCGCCTGCCGGAACAGACAGGGGTGGTCGAACATCACCAACGGAACCCGGTGACGCGCGATCCCATCGGCGAAGGCTTCGTGCATCAGCCAGTGCATGGGCAACGTGCAAAGCCGTTCGCCCTCGCCTCCGGCGCCTTCCGGAAAGAAGACGATCGCGCCGTCGAGACGCCCGGCCCGGATTTCGTCGGCCAGCGCGTGGTTCGGACCGGCGCGGACTTCCACATGAACGTCCGGATGGTCCCCAGTGAACGCCGAGAGCGTGGCGGGCATCACGTCGTCGAAGAAATCCTGCGGCAGACCGAGGCGCACGGTTTCCGTGGTGACGGCCGCGCCCAGTGCACGCGCGACTTCGTCGTTGAGAGCGATGATCCGGCGGGCGTAGGCGGCCAGCGCTTCGCCGGCTTCGGTCGGCACCAGACCTCTCCCCTTCCGGACGAAAAGCGGGGTGCCGGCCTGGTGTTCGAGCTTCTTGAGCTGCATGCTGATCGCCGATTGCGATCGTCCGAGTTCCACCGCCGCCCGCGCGAAACTGCGCAAGTCGATTCCGGCCACCACGGCGCGCAACGCGTCGATATCGAAGGCTGGATTCACTTCTCGATCCCTGAATCGAAAATTCGAATATATTCGATATTCGAAAGTTTAGAACGCCGCCAGTCTCGCAGTCAACCCCGACCGGATCGCATCCGACGCCTCACTTCCCGCCGTATTCCGCGTCGGTCACCGGTTCCAGCCAGTCGACGACCTTGCCGTCTTGCGCCTCGGCAATGGCGATGTGGGTCATGGCGGTCTCCGCCGACGCGCCGTGCCAGTGCTTTTCCCCCGGCTCGAACCAGACGACGTCGCCGGGGCGGATGTCCTCGATCTCTCCGCCTTCACGCTGCGCACGGCCGAATCCGGCGGTGACGATGAGCAGAGTCTCACTGGCGTAGGTCTCGAACAGGCTGGCGTCGATACCGTCCATCGCACCTGCGCCCGGGCTTCGAAGTCGCCGCCGCCCGCGTCGATGGCGACCATCCGCACCGTGGTGTCGTCGTGACCCGTTCCCGCCGCCGACTGCCTGACCAGATTGCTGCCGGTCTTGCTGACCGACTTGAAGTCGCTGTCGGTCACCGACAGCATCCCGACAAGGCCGTCTTCGGGGGAGCTCGTCGCGCTGCCCGCGCTCGCGACCCGGGTCGCCTCCAGCGCCACGTCGCCGCTCTTCGCGGTCACGGCGAGATCGCCGCCCGAGGAGAGCTCCGTCACCTGATGGGTGACGACGGCCTCGGTGCCGTCCATCTTCCCTTTCTGGAGGCCGGACGTCTTCTTGTGGACTTCCTCGTGGAATTCGTCCGCCTGCGCGCTCAGGCCCACCGAGCCCTCGGCGGTCAGCGCGAGATCGCCTTCCGCCGTCAGCGTGCTCGCCGAAACCTCGATGTTCTTCCCCGCGTCGGCGGAAAGGTCCGCCCCCGAGCTCACCTCGGAGCGCCGCACCGTCGCGGAGTCGATCTGCCCCTTGGTCGACGACTTGCGGCCGAAGCCCTTCTTCGAGCCAGTTAGGCCGTTCGTTAATCAAGAAGACTAAGCCGTAGACTCATAAGCTCCTGCACCAAATCCTTGCGGCCACGAGTTTGACTGCGGCCAAGTAATTTTCTGGGCACTTGTCGTAACGTGTTGCAATGCCCCGGAAATTCTTGATTCGACTGAAAAAGCGTTCGACGAGGTCGCGCTGGCGATAGACCCAGCGGGAGAACGTGAAGGAGCCCTTGCGGTTGGCCTTTGGCGGGATATTGGCCCAGACCTTCCGCTCTGCGGCTTTGGCGCGGATCGCGTTGCTGTCGTAGCCCTTGTCGGCCAGCAGGATGTCACCGCCACCGAGGCCATCGATCAACGCTTCGGCTTCGGTACAGTCGGCAACCTGGCCGCCCGTCAGATGGAGGGTAACGGGGCGACCTTCGGCGTCGACGAGGGCATGGATTTTGCTTGTAAGCCCGCCGCGGGAACGTCCCATGCCGCCATCGTCTCCATCCCCCTGTTTCCCGTGGCCGCGTGCTGGTGAACGCGGACACAGGTGCTGTCGATCATGACGATATCGCCGTCGTAAGCCTCGGACACCGCTTCGAGAAGTCGATCCCAGACACCAGCCTTCCGCCAGCGGACAAAGCGGTTGTAGCAGATGGTCGGCGGGCCATAGCGTTCCGGCATCTCCGCCCAAGGCGAACCCGTCCGGAAACGCCAAAGGATGCCGTTCAGCACACGACGATCATCAACGCGGGGAACCCCGCGCGGTTTGTTCGGCAACAACGGCGAGATGATCGACCATTCGTGGTCTGTCAGTTCGTAGCGGCGACGGGTCATTCATGGCCTCCTGTGTGGAAGCCTTGAATCATGATATTCGTCAATCACCAAGCGAATTTATGAGCTTACGGCCTAAATTAGCACGGAAAGAAGGTTAAGGAGACACAAAGGCTCCTTTCTGGAGCCTTGAATCGCAAACCACATGCTCAGAAAAACCCTTATGGGTAATGACCCTGCCAGTTGTTTTTGCACCGACTTTGATTCGATTACCAAGTAGGGCTGTCTTCCTGGGCTTTTTTCACTGCTACTAGCCAATCCGCCCATGCCGCAGGATCAGCCGGCCCTGAGCCATCCGACCAGATAGTCCAATCTAGAGAACCAAGCATGGCCCCAATATCGTCAGATTTCGTCAGATCATATTCGTGTTTTAGAAAGTAGAACATCGCACAAAAAGCCTGCTTTATCGTCAAGTTTCTTTCACTCTCCATTTTTTGTTCCCCGTGACTTCAATGACGCCAAGCCGTTTTCGGAATCATAGATCTTTGGCGTCTTGTTAATCCCGCCATTAATAATCTGATTACCTCTATATTGAACCCATGCCTGGGTGCCATCTGGCAATATCTCAGCTGCCCATGTATTTCCGTACCGATCGCCCCCGAGTATATATTGTTTATCATTTGCAATCCTAGTTATCAACTCGCGATTAACAGGATTATCTGGAAGGTGTCCATCAGTCGCTCTAAAAATATGACCGACTCGGCTTTCAGGTATTGCTACAGTCGTTTTTGCTCCAACCTCGGAAGCACCCGCCTCACCCACGCGCGCAAGTTTTTCGAGTTTAGCAATCTTCGGCACTGTTCCGATAGCCGCTTTGATCGCGCCAGCGCCTCCGTACACCACGGAAATCAGGTCAAGTGTCGTCTTGGCGCGGATTTCTTCCGCGTCGTTGAAGCGCCCCATTTTCTCGAGGACATCGGCCTGCGCGTACGCATCTTGGAAATAATCCACAGCCAGCCGTGGATTTCCGAGCAGTGTTGCGATCGCATCGGCTCGATTGAGCAGGTCTTGGCGGCTCTTTTCCGAGAACGGCGAAGACGTGACATCCCATGCCAAGTCGGCAAGCTGAGACGCCGTTTCTGTAACGAATCTATCAACCCCTCTAGACGTACCGCTGACAAGAAGCTGATCGAATCCAATGCGCGCCATATTTGACGCTTGTGCAGCGACCATAAGCTGCGACCGGAGCTGTTTGAGTTCGCTCTCTTTGCTCTCTCGCACCTCGGAAGACACTCCCCCTGCATTCAATTCCGCAGACAGAGCGTCGTAAGCATCTCGGATTTCTCTTTCCGCAGTTCGAATATCGGCGAGGGCATCGGCCATGGTCTGCCCCGTCGCAGCGATGTTCTCGGCATCGCTTTTGCCGAGATCTTCCGGGGATAGATTCCGCCACGAAGAACTGCCGATGCTGTCGATCACCGCCAGTGACGATGGGCTGATTTTGCCTTTGAGAGCGTCCTTAGAGCCGGGTGTCCATTCGGCTAGGGCCTTGTCGTAAAGGTCTGCATTTTCGCGGATGAAATTGGCGTAAAGCGCGCGATTGTCGTAGAACGCATCCTGCCGGAGAAAGGCCACGGCCCGGCCTCCCACGGTGACATCGAAGCCCGAATTGGTGGCTGCCATTTCCTTGATGATTTGCGCGGCTTCAGCATCATCGGCCAAGCGCGCGTTCCAGTAGGCGTCCACCGTGCGCAAGGCTTCACTGGTCAGCCGCGTTTCCCACTCTATCGCCTTCGTGGCTTCGGCTGCGCTCAGCACACCATCGCCGTCGGCGTCAGCAAGCGCCTGGGCTTTGTCCCGGATGGCCTTGAGTTCCGCGACATGAAGTTGGCGGTTGTAGGTTGCCGCACTTTGGGCAATACCGTCTGCCGCATTGACGGCACTCGCATCGCCTCCAACCAGCATTGCAGCGACCGCAGACGTGAGTCCCGCCAGCCGAATTTTCTCCTCATCAGTGTCGCTAAGTCTCTGAAGGACATCTCCTCCCAACTCCTGCAACCCGGCACCGATTGCACCGGCGACACAATTTTGAGTGATCTGGCCGACTGCGCACCCGGCCACGGCGTGAGCGATTACCTTTCGGATATCGCCCTCATCGATTTCCAACTCACCTGCGAGATCGCCAATGCTCTTGAACAGCGTCTGAGACGCCATGGCCGTTACGATGGAGAGCGCACCGGACTTCAAGGCATCATCAAAAGCTACGCCACCAATCGTGGCGTTTGCAGCGACCCCTACGCCCGACTGAACGGCCTGATAAGCGAGCCGGTCGGCGAAATCGGCGGTTTTGGAAACGTCAATTCCGAGATCCTTGACCCGCCCTTGGGTTACCCCAGCGGTGACCACTGCGACTGCGAGAGATTTAAGAGCGCTGCTAGAGCCAAGGTCCTGGAACACAGCGCCGAGATTTCCCTGGTTGTTGATCAGGCTGAGGGAGGCCTGGGTGATCAGGGAGGTCATCGCGGCGTTGGCCATCGCGCCGCCGACGCCGGTCAGGGCGCCGCCACCACCCGCGAGGGACCCGGCCGCGCCCGCGCCCCAGCCCTGGGTGGCGATGGCGATCGCGATGCTGATCACCGCCGCCGCCGGTCCGGTCAGGCCCTGGCTTTTGTAGTCCCAGGACTTGTGCGCCTCGGCCACCGCGTTCCAGGCGACGTCGTCGCGGGACTGCATCTCCTTCAGCCACGCGAGGCCGGGTTCCTGGCTCAGGCGGTCGACGGTCTCGGCGAGGTTCGCCTTGCCGCCCTTGTATTCCACCACCACGCCGTCGCCCGCCGTCACCGTCAGGCCGCCGCCCGCGTCGATGGTGACCATCCGCACCGTGGTGTCGTCGTGGCCCTTTCCCGCCGCCGACTGCCAGACCAGATTGCTCCCGGTCTTGCTGACCGACTTGAAGTCGCTGTCGGTCACCGACAGCATCCCGACCAGACCGTCCTCGGCGGAGATCGTCGCGCTGCCCGCGCTCGCGACCCGGGTCGCCTCCAGCGCCACGTCGCCGCTCTTCGCGGTCACGGCGAGGTCGCCGCCCGAGGACAGCTCCGTCACCTGATGGGTGACGACGACCTCGGTGCCGTCCATCTTCCCTTTCTGGAAGCCGGACGTCTTCTTGTGGACTTCCTCGTGAAACTCGTCCGCCTGCGCGCTCAGCCCCACCGAGCCCTCGGCGGTCAGCGTGAGATCGCCTTCCGCGGTCAGCGTGCTCGCCGAAACCTCGATGTTCTTCCCCGCGTCGGCGGAAAGGTCCGCCCCCGAGCTCACCTCGGAGCGCCGCACCGTCGCGGAGTCGATCTGCCCCTTGGTCGACGACTTGCGGCCGAAGCTCTTCTTCTTTTTCCAGCTTTCGAGGGAATAGGTGTCGGTGACGGCGGCGATGGTGACGTCGCCCTCGGCTTCGAGCTTGGTTTCGCCGCCGCTCGCCACCTTGGCGCCGACCAGCGAGAGGTCGTCTCCGGCCTTGACGGTGGTGGAACCGCCGACCTCGACGGTGGTGAGGTGATGGTCGAGGGCGTCGAGGCGGTAGCCCTCCTTGCGATTGCCCTCCTCCTCGTGGCGCGATTGCGCCAGCGCCTGGAGGGCGACGTCGCCTTTCGCATCGAAGCTGGCGTTTCCGCCCGCGGCGACCTTCGCGCCGGTCACGGCGAGGTCGCCCCCGGCGGTGACGGCGAGGTTGCCGCCCGCGTTCACGCCCGCCTCGCCGACGCGCACGTCGCGCGCGTTGCGGCGGCCGTCGGCGAACACCGTGCTTTGGGTGGCGATCGTCACGTCGCCGCCCGCCGCCAGCGTCATGTCGCCGCCGGAGACGAGCTTGCCGCTGAGGTCGACGATGTCCTTCGACGCCGCGACCGTCAGCGCGCCGCCCGCCGCGACGCGGCCCTCGGCGTTCACCACCGTCAGCGCGTCGAGATCGATGTTCCCCGCCGCTGCGATCACCGCGCCGGTGGGAGTGATCGCCGCGCGGGTGGCGTCGGCGAGGTAGAGGTGCGGAACCAGAACCTCCTGGCCGTCCACCTCCTCGGTCTCGTACCAGACGATGTCGCGGTCGAGCGCCGCGATCTGCTCGGCGGTGAGAGCCACGCCCACCGAAAGGTCGAGATCGCCCGCCACCGCGACGCCGTTGTCGATCAGCGCCTTGAGCTGCGCCGCGTCGTTCGCGACCTTGGGGTCGAGCCAGCGCGAGCCGGTCTCGGCGATGATCCGGTCGCGGATGTACTGGGTGTCGAAATACGCGTCGCCGAGGCGCTTCGGCAGCGCTTCGTAATCGACCGCCGAAAGCCCGGCGCGCGAGAAGAAGTAGTCCGAGCCGTAGAACGCGCCGAGGTCGGTGTAGGCGACGCGGCTTTCGTAGACGTAGGAACTGGTCGCGTTGGCGGTGGTGAACAGGCTCTTGAAGCCGGGAATCGTCGCGCCGAGCCGGGCGTCGAGCGCCGCCCGCGATTGCGGCAGCGTGCCGGGGTCGCCCCAGACGAGGCTGGTGTCCTTGATCTCGCCGATCAGCGCCTTGTAGGCGCCGGCGGGCCGGGCATCGCCCGCGCGGATCGAGGTGTTGTCGACGCGATCGGTGAAACTCCCGGTGATCGACCCGCCCGCCTGGATGATCGCCGGGGAGAGCTCGATGCTCCAGCTGTCGAGAACCGCGGTGCCGCCGCCATTGGAGAACCCGGCGCACAGGGAATCGCCGTAGCAGCGCGTGGTTTTCTTGTTCTTGACCGAAATCTGCCACCGGCCGGTGCCCATCAGGCCCTGATTGGCGAGGGTCTTGCCGGTCATCGCGATGTCGCGCACCGCGCTCACCGTGCCGGTGACGTTGGCGATGTCCGGAGCGTCGATGGCGAGGTCCCGGCCCGCGCTGATCTGCGCGTCGACGCCTGCGGTGCTCACCAGCCGCTGTTCGTAGATCCGCGAGGTGACGCTGCCGCTTTTCGACGTGCCGTAGTAGGAGGTTCCGGTATGGCCGGGCCGGGGGTCGGGAACCGCCGCCGACTTCTTCCAGTACTTGCTCTTGCATCCGCCGCCGCCGCCGCAGGGCGGGCGCGGCGTGCCCGACTGCATTTTGTAGTATTCGTCGACGATCAGTTCGTCGACCACGTCGGCGGCGGTCTTCGAGCCGACGTTGCGCACCGAAGCGCCGGTCAGGCGGATGTCGCCGTTCGCGGTTTCGATCGCGCCCGCGGCGTTGAGGATTTCGCCGGTGGCGGTCATGGCGATGTCGTCGGCGGCAAGCAAGGTGCCGCCGGAGTTGGCGACGCTTTCGGCCTCGACGGCGAGCGAGGCTCCGGCGAACACCAGATCGGCGTTGGCGAACGCTTCTGCGGCCCGGATCATGAGATCGCCCGCC
This sequence comes from uncultured Alphaproteobacteria bacterium, assembly GCA_900079695.1. Taxonomy (NCBI): domain Bacteria; kingdom Pseudomonadati; phylum Pseudomonadota; class Alphaproteobacteria; species uncultured Alphaproteobacteria bacterium. The sequence continues at coordinate 3,907,345 of LT599022.1, read as the reverse complement.
GATTGCAGGGTGCCCGCGTTGCTTACCGTCGCGCCGGAGGCGACGAGAGCGCCGCCCGCCTGCGCCCGCCCGCCGCTCGCGACCGCCGCCGTGCCGTCCGCAGTCAGGGCGAGGTCGGCGGTGGCGGTGGCGCGGCCCGCGACGGTGGCGTCGCGAGTTGCCCCGATCGTCACCGATCGCGCCGAGACCGCGCCGGTGGCGGCGACCGTCGCGTCCCGCCCGGCGGCGATTTCCGCCGCCGTCGTCGCTTCCACCGCACCGGAGACGGTCGCGTCTTCGGTGGGGGAGAGAGTCACGCGGTCGCCCAGGACCGTGCCGGAAACGCCGACCGCGCGGCCGGACAGGACCGCGTGCGCACCACTCGCCGCCTGCCCGGAAACCTCCAGCGCATCGGCCGAAAGCGACAGATCGCCGCGTGCCGAAACCGTTCCGCTCACGGTCAGGGTCTCGGTGGCGGATGCCGACAGTGCACCGCCGCCGCCGTTCATCCCCGCCGCCAGCGTGCCGTCCACCGCCGCGGTGCGCACGCCGAGGGTCAGGTCACCGACCGCGCCGAGCTGGGTGCCCGCCGCGAGATCGAGGGTGTCGGCGGAGATCGCGGCGTTTCCCGCGGCGGCGAGGCTTTCGCCCACCGCCAGCGCATCGCCCGTCGTCACCGCGAGATCGCCCGCCGCCGAAGCCTTGCGCACCTCGATGCGGCCGTCGACGGAGAGCGTCAGTTCGGCAGTGGAGGTGGCGAGTTCGCCGTCCATCCGCACGCCGACGCCTGCCTCGGTGCCGATCAGCGCGATGCGCCCCGCGTACATCCCGCCGAGAGCGCTGGAATCGATCGCGAACAGCGGCGCGTCGGAGCCGTCGTCGGCGAGCGCGGTCGCCTGCCGGGTGTGCGGGTCGTAGGCGTTGCGGCCCGCGATCACGGCGACGTCGTTGCCGGTAACCGGCCCGGCGAGAGACACCGTGCGCGCCACCAGATCGAAGGCGTCCGCGCCCCGCGCGTCGAGCCCGCGCGCGCCGACGGCGATGTCGCCTCCGGAGACGGTCAGCCCGGCGAGACTGCCGTCGGCGTTCCACACCGGCGCACCGGTGGCGAGCGTGGCCTTCGGGGTGTTGATGAAGCCGCAGCCGTTGCAGGTGATGCCGTTGGGGTTGGCGAGGATGTACTCCGCCCGCCCGCCGAAGATCTCGGTCGCGCCTTCGAGCGTCGAGCGCGCCGCGCCGGTGACTTCGTTGAGGATCAGCCGGGCGGATTTGCCGTGCAGGTTGGCGTTGGCGGCGATCGCGCCGCCGAGCACCGAAACCCCCGCCTTGGTGCCGTTGTTGAGGATCAGCCCCGGAGCGCCGACGTCGAACCGGTCGAACTGGTTGTGGGAGACGCCCCTGCCGTTCGGCGTGGCGACGTTGACGATCGGCACGCCGTTCTGCGCGCGGTCGAGCGTGGTGCCCGGCGAGACCGGCACCACCGGCAAACTCTGCGCGTGGATCGCCACCGGTTCGAGCGCGATCAGCGCCGACATGATGCCGCTCAGTGCCCGTGCCCAGGCCTTCTGCCGCCGCACCCGCACTCGCCGAGACCGTGCCATCAGAAACTCACTCCCATGGAAACGTAGAAGACGTTGTCGTCGCGCGCGATGAACGACGGCGCGGAAATCGGGCGCGCCCACACCGCGCGGATCGGAATCCTGCCGCCGCTCGAAACCGACAGGGCGGCGCCGGAAAGCCTGCCGCGCTCGTAGGCGTCGGCGCGGTCGCGGCGGATCGCGCCGACGTCGTAGCCGAGGCCGAGGGAAATCCGCCCGAACAGCCGGTCGAAATCCGCATCGCCGGAGGCGGGCAGGGTCAGGCTCAGATCGTTGCGGAGGTAGCCGCCGACGTCGCCCGAGGCGCTCTGCTCCTTGAAGCCGCGCACGCTGTACTGGCTGCCGATTGAGATCCGCTCGGTGGAATGGAGGGTATCGGGGGTCCACTGGCCGCGCGCCGCCGAGGCCCACGAGAGGGCATATCCCTCCGGCGCGGGCAGCGGATGCCAATAGCTCGCGTCCGCCGTCCACTTCTCGAACTGCGCTTCCGGCGCGTCGGGGTCGCGTCCGGCGTCGCTCTCCGCCCCCATCGTGTGAAGCCCGGCATCGTGGGCGAGCCCGAGCGACAGCGCGCCGCCGAGGATGCGGCGGCTGTGGGCGACGTCGACGGTGGCGATGGCGAGGCGGCGGCTGCTGGCGTCGAGGCGGGTGTCCTCGACGTAGTTGAAGGTATCCTTGAGCGCGAACGCCCCGGAAACGCTGGTCTTGCTGACCGCGTCGCGATGGACGACGCGCTCCAGCCGCGCCTTCCAGGTGCGCGTCGCGCCGCTGGTCTCGAAGGTCTGGACGCTGCCGGTCACCGGGCTGCGGTAGTCGAACCAGCTCGCCGAAAGCGACGCGGTCCAATAGCCGAACGGCACCGAGACGAAGCCGCTCAGACTTTCGCTCTTGCGGATGCCGCTCTCGTCGTCGAGGGAACGGCGGGCGTCGAGGCTCCAGAGATCGTTGAGGCCGACGGCGTCGTCCATCTCCAGTTGGGAATACGCCTGATGCTCGCCGGAGGACTTGGAGCCCGAGTTGTCCACGCCCGCGGCGGCGAACCAGCGCGCCTGCCGCCGGTTCCGGATCGTCACCGTCGATGCGCCCGGCGTGCTGCCGGGGGTGATCTCCATGCTCGCATCGTTGGCGCGCAGGCGGTTGATCTGGTCGAGCCCCTGCTCGATGTCGCGGAGGTTCAGCACCTCGCCCTCGACGCCGGGGAACGCGGTGGCGAGGCGCCCGCCGTGCGGCCCCGGCTCGTCCAGTTCCAGCGTCTCGACCCGGCCTTCCCGCACGATCAGCCGCAGGACCCCGGACCCGAGATCCTGCTGCGGGATGTAGACCCGCGTGGTGCTGTAGCCCAGTTCGACGTAACGGTTGGTGAGGGCGCGGACCAGCGCGTCGATCTCCGCGAGCCCGAGGCACCGGCCGCTGTTGGCGGCGAGCAGGTCGGACACGTCGCCGAGGGAGGTCTCGGAAATCCCTTCGAGCGTAATGCGCGCAACCTCGAAGCAGCGCGCATCACCCTGTTGCCCAGAGGGGGCCGCTTCTTCCGGCCGCGGCTTCGGCGCCGTGCGGGTACGCGAACGCCGCTCCTCTTCGAGGAGCCGCTGGCGTTCTTCCTGATCGCGCAAAATCTGCTGCTGCTGACGCTGAATCGCGTCGAGATCGGCCGGACCGGGCACCGATTGCGCCCATGCCCCGCCCGCGACGCACGTCATTCCGACGACGCACGCCGCACCCACCAGGCGTATCCCCACCATCGCTCCCTTCTGGATTGTGGCGGGCGGATACTAATTATGGTCCTTTCGTGGCAATGTGACGAACATCACACCCAAACGGCGCAGGTCCCTACTCCCGTTCCCGCACCGGCACGAATGCCGCGGCCTGCTGGCGGGCGGCGGCGGATTGTTGCGGAGTCAGATCGGCTTCCAACTTCTCCCGCAGTTGCTTGGCGAGCGGATCGCCCGCCGCCTCGCCCAGAAGCGCCCAGGTCTGCGCGGCGACCGGATCCTTGCCGACACCCTGGCCGAGCAGATACATCGCCGCGAGCTTGGCGTAGGCCGGAGCCTCACCCTGCCGGGCGGCACGGGAGAACCAGTTGAACGCCTGCGGGGCGTCGGGCCGGGGCTGCGCGAGCAGCGCGACGCCATAGGAGAACTGCGCCTCCGGAAGCCCGGCGGCGGCGGCGGCGGCGAACAGCTTCATCGCCTTCTGCGGGTCGCGCGGCACGCCGTCGCCGTCCCAATACACGCGCGCGGCGTTGAACTGCGCGGCGGCGTGTCCCTGCTCCGCGGCGCGCTCGTACCAGCCGAGCCCGGCCTGACGGTCGCGCGGCACGCCGTCGCCGTGGAACAGCATGTAGCCGAGGTTGACCTGCGCCTCCGCGTCGCCCGCCTCGGCGGCGCGGCGATACCATGCCGCCGCGGCGGTCTTGTCGGGCGCGCCGCCCGCGCCATCCTTCAGCATCGTGCCGTAGAGGTTCTGCGCCTGCGGGTCGCCCGCCCGCGCCGCCGCGCCGAGTTCGCGCAGGGCGGTGGCGAAGTCGCCCGCCTGGAGCGCGGCGCGGCCTTCCGCCGTGCCCGCAAACGCGGCGGTGGCGAGGCCGAGCCACGCCACCGCGAAGGCGGCCGCGCCGCCGGTCTTGAACATCATCGTCCCCCCAGTTCGCCGTCCGTCACACCGACAGCAGTTCGTCGTCGGCGGAGTGGTCGTCGTCCTTATGCTTGCCGCGCCGCGGCGCCGGATCGGCGGTGATGTCGAAGGCGAGTTCGCCCTCGGCGACGTCCACCTTGACCGCGCCGCCGTGCATCAGCCGCCCGAACAGCAGTTCCTCCGCCAGCGGCTTCTTGACGTACTCCTGAATCACCCGGGCGAGGGGCCGCGCGCCGAACGCCTGGTCGAAGCCCTTCTCCGCCAGCCACGCCCGCGCCGCCTCCGACAGGGCGATGGTGACGCCGCGGTCGGAGAGCTGGCTTTCGAGCTGCATCACGAACTTGTCCACCACCTTCAGCACCGTCTCCGGCAGGAGGTTGGCGAACGCGATGATCGCGTCCAAGCGGTTGCGGAACTCGGGCGTGAACAGCCGCTCGATCGCTTCCTTGTCCTCGCCGCTGCGCTGCTCGCGGCCGAAGCCGAGCGGCGCCCGCGCGAGGTCGGAGGCCCCGGCGTTGGTGGTGAGGATGAGGATGACGTTGCGGAAGTCCACCGACTTGCCGTTGTGGTCGGTGAGATGGCCGTGGTCCATCACCTGCAGCAGCAGGTTGTAGACGTCGTTGTGGGCCTTCTCGATCTCGTCCAGCAGCAGCACGCAGTGCGGATGCTGGTCGACCGCGTCGGTGAGGAGCCCGCCCTGGTCGAAGCCGACGTAGCCGGGCGGCGCGCCGATCAGCCGCGAGACGGTATGCCGCTCCATGTATTCCGACATGTCGAAGCGGATCAGCTCGATCCCCAGGGTCTTCGCCAACTGGCGCGCCACCTCGGTCTTGCCGACGCCGGTGGGGCCGGAGAACAGGTAGTTGCCGATCGGCTTGTCGGGGTCGCGCAGGCCCGCGCGGGCGAGCTTGATCGCCGCCGACAGCTCCTCGATCGCCTTGCCCTGGCCGAACACCATGGTCTTGAGGTCGCGTTCGAGGTTCTGAAGCGCGCTGCGGTCGTCCTTCGACACCGCCTTCGGGGGGATGCGGGCGATCTTCGCCACCACCGCCTCGATGTCCGCCACCGTCACGGTGCGGCGGCGCTTGTTGGGGGCCAGCAGCATCCGCGCCGCGCCGACCTCGTCGATCACGTCGATCGCCTTGTCGGGCAGCTTGCGATCGGCGATGAAGCGCACCGAGAGATCCACCGCCGCCTCGATCGCCGGCATGGTGTAACGCACCCCGTGGAACGCCTCGTAATAGGGTTTGAGGCCGCGCAGGATCTTCACCGCGTCGTCGCGGGTCGGCTCCGGCACGTCGATCTTCTGGAACCGCCGCACCAGCGCGCGGTCCTTCTCGAACTGGTTGCGGAACTCCTTGTAGGTGGTGGAGCCGATGCAGCGCAGCGAGCCCGAGGCGAGCGCGGGCTTGAGCAGGTTGGAGGCGTCCATCGAGCCGCCGGAGGTGGCGCCCGCGCCGATCAGGGTGTGGATCTCGTCGATGAACAGCACCGCGCCGGGATAGCTTTCGAGCTCCTTGATCACCTGCTTCAGGCGCTCCTCGAAATCGCCGCGATAGCGGGTGCCCGCCAGCAGCACGCCCATGTCGAGCGCGAACACCGTGGCGTCGGCCAGCACCTCGGGCACCGCGCCGTCGACGATCCGCAGCGCCAGCCCCTCGGCCAGCGCGGTCTTGCCGACGCCGGGGTCGCCGACGTAGAGCGGGTTGTTCTTGGCGCGGCGGCACAGCACCTGGATGGTGCGCTCGATCTCGGCATCGCGGCCGATCAGCGGGTCGATGCGGCCCTGGCGCGCCTTTTCGTTGAGGTTGATGCAATAGGCGGCGAGCGCCTCGTAGGAGGTCTTCTGCGCGCCGGAATTGGCATTGGGCTGGGCGGCGGCGGGCTGCTCGTCGGCGCCGCGCACCGGCCGCTGCTCGGTGAGTTCGGGGTTCTTGGCGATGCCGTGGGCGATGTAGTTGACCGCGTCGAGCCGGGTCATGTCCTGCAATTGCAGGAAGTACACGGCGTGGCTCTCGCGCTCGGAGAACATCGACACCAGGACGTTCGCGCCGGTCACCTCCTCGCGCCCCGACGACTGGACGTGGATCACCGCGCGCTGCACCACGCGCTGGAACCCCGAGGTCGGCTTCGGCTCCGCGCCGGTCTCGCCGACCAGGCCGGTGAGCTCGGTCTCCATGAACGCCTCGATGTCGCCCCGGAGCTTGTCGACGTCGACGCCGCACGCGCGGAGCACAGCCACCGCGTCGCGATCCTCGGAGAGGGCGTAGAGCAGGTGTTCGAGCGTCGCATACTCGTGCCGGCGGGCGGTCGCCTCGGCCAGAGCACGGTGCAGGCTGCGTTCCAGATTGCGTGACAGCATCGGCATTACTCCTTTTCGATGGTGCACTGCAACGGATGCTGGTTGCGCCTGGCCAGATCCATTACCTGCCCCGCCTTGGTCTCGGCGACCTCGAAGGTGAAGACGCCGCAAACGCCGACTCCCCGGTGGTGGACCTTGAGCATGATCTCCGTCGCCTCGTCGTGGCTCTTGTTGAAGATCCGCTCCAGCACGTGGACCACGAATTCCATCGGTGTGTAGTCGTCGTTCAGTAACAGAACGCGGTACATCGACGGACGTTTCACCATCGTGCGGGTCTGCACGGAAACGCCCACCCGACCGTCGTCCTCGTCCGCCGCGCGTTCCTCCCCACATCGCGGCGCGATGGCCTCCTGGGACATTGCATAAACGAACTGCATGCCGACTTGCCTCCCTGGCGGCGCTCCCCCGCGCCGCTTCTTCCAATTTTCATATGGGTAAATGCCCATGGCGCGGAAAGTCCCCTTCGTTAACAATTCAGACCTACACTCCACCCCTATGGCAGGAAACGATTCCCCGGCGGGCGCGGCAGCCCGAGCCGCCCGGAAACGCCGTCCGCTTCGGCTTTGAGGCGAAAGTCGCGCGGCGCCTCCGGATTCTGATCCGGGTAGGGATGGACGATCGGGTGGGCCACGACGAACGCCTCACCCGACGGGGTGAGGGGCGCGAGAACCTTGGGGAAGCCGAGCGCCTCGTAGGCCGCGCCCGGGTAGGCCCAGGCGTGGAACCGCCTGGCGCCGTCCGTACACGCCGCAACCGTCCAGAAGAACCCCTGCCCGTCGAGCTCCACCGGCGCCTCGAGCCGGGCGAACCCGCCGTCGGCGGCGACCGCGCTCCGCACCTTCGCCATCTCGGCGGCGCTCCAGGTGGCGGTGCGCGTCTCGCCACGCCACGGTAGCGTCGGGTTGGAGAGGTCGATCGTCACCTCCGCCCAGTTGGGGTCGCGGAAGCGCAGTTCGGTGACCGCATAGCCCGCACCGGGGGTTTCCACCACGTCCACCACCCGCACGTCCTCGTCCCAGATCGCGTTGTGAACCAGGCGCAGGCGCTCGACCCCGGTTCCGCACTGCATGTCGTCGCCCGAAACGTAGGAGAACCACGTCAGCCGCCGCACCGCGGGGTCGCGCACGTCGCCGGTGGCGGTGCATCCCGCGAGCGTCGCCAGCGCCGCGATCCCCGCAATCAAACCCTTCATCGCCCGTCCTTTCCGTTGCCGTCCATGGCTCGAATTCTGGGGGCTCGGCGTCCAAGAATCCAGGGCTATCGCGAGGGTCTCCGCCGAGTCGCGGAAAAACGCCCTGGACAGCCGAGTCGCGGATGCCGTATGGTTCGAGATCGGCACGGAGGATGGGGCCCTCGGCCGCCCCAGTTATTTGTAGAGGTGATGGCGATGAATCGGCTCGCCCTGCTCGTTCGAGCGAATTCCGTCCCCGCGGCGCGGCGGCGAGCCCGCTCTCTCTCTCTCGCCCTTCTCGGCCTGATGCTTCTCGTCTCCCCGTCGTCGGCGTTCGCGCGCTACGCCGCGTTCGTGATGGACGCGGATACCGGCCGCACGCTCTACGCCGACCGCGCCGAGGAGCAGAACCACCCCGCCTCCCTCACCAAGATGATGACTCTCTACCTGCTGTTCGAGGACATGCAGCTCGGCCGCGTCAACCTCGGCACCAAGTTCAAGGTGACGGCGCGGGCGGAGCGCCAGCCGCCCTCGGCCCTCGGGCTGCGCAAGGGCGAAACCATCACGGTGCAGGACGCGATCCGCGCGCTGGTGATCAAATCGGCCAACGACGTGGCGGTGACGGTGGCCGAGAACCTCGCCCCCAACGAGCAGACGTTCGCGGTGCGGATGACCCGCAAGGCGCAGCTGCTCGGCATGTCGCGCACTGTGTTCAAGAACGCTTCCGGCCTGCACAACAAGGCTCAGGTCACCACCGCCCACGATCTCGCCCGCCTCGCGCTGGCGCTGCGGCGCGACTTTCCGAAGCAGTACGCCTACTTCTCGCTGCGCGAGTTCGACTGGGAGGGGCGGACGATCCCCACCCACAACAACCTCGTCAAGTCCTACCCCGGCGCGGACGGCCTCAAGACCGGCTTCATCCAGGCGTCGGGATTCAACCTCGCCGCCTCGGCCACCCGCGACGGCCGCCGCCTGATCGCGGTGGTGATGGGCGGCGACACCGCCGCCTGGCGCGACCGCCGCACCGCCGACCTGCTCGACCGCGGCTTCGAGGACATCACCTACGCCAAGGCCAAGACCCCGACGCCGCCGCTCAACCCGAAGAACCAGACCGCGGTCGCGGCGCTGGCGAAGTACTCGGGAACCGACGGGAGCGATGCGGTCGGCGAGGGCGACGCCGAGACCGGCCTCGACCTCGTCGCCGAAACCACCGCGCCGCTGATGCAGCCGATCCCCGACCTCGCGCCGGACGCTGCGGCCGCCGATGTGCCCGCCGCCGCGCCGCGCAAGCCGAAGGCGCCGGAGACGGCGGTCGCCGCGCTCTCGCCCGCGCCCGCATCGCGCAAGCCGGGCGGAAGCTGGGCGATCCAGGTGGGCGCGTATTCCGACCGCCGCGCCGCCGAGACCGCCGCCAACCAGGCGATGCTGGCGCAGGGCGACGCCGGCGGCGCCAACCCGCGCATCGAAGCCTACAAGGGCGGCCAGCGCACCCTCTACCGCGCCCGCGTGGTCGGCCTCTCCGCCGCCGACGCGCAGCGCGCGTGCGTCCAGCTCAAGCGCGAGGCGCGCCCCTGCATGGTGCTGCGCCCCTGAGCCTCGGCCGTCGACGGACGGACATCCGAACCCCCGGGCGCTCCCCGGGGGTTTTTCGCATCCGTCAGCGCGCGGCGAGGCGGCTGCGGACTCCGGCGTCGTCGCGGTCGAACAGTTCGGGGAATTTCGCCTCCAGCGCCGGAAGCGACTTGTCGAGCTCGCCGAAGTGCTCGGCGAGCGCCGCCTCGGCGGCGGCGGCATCCCCCGCCGCGATGCCCGAAACGATCGCCCGGTGCTGGCGGATCAGCACCTCCACCGGAGTGGTCTGCGGCAGGCTGAGGAAGCGCACCCGATCCATGTGCGATTTCGCGTCCTCGATGATCGCCCACGCCATCTCGAGCTCGGCGCACGCCGCGAGCAGACGGTGGAACTCCTCGTCGAGCTTGAGGAACGCGTGGGGCTGGGGATCGCGCGCCACGGCCTCCTGCCGCGCGAGGTTGCGGTCGAGCGCGGCAAGGCTTTCCGCCTGACGGCGCTCCGCCGCGCGCCGGACCGTTGCCGCCTCCACCGCGCGGCGGATCACCTGGGCGTCGCGCACGTCCTTGGGCGAGATCCGCGCCACCCGCGTGCCGCGCTGGGGCAGCACGTGCAGCAGCCCCGAAAGCTCCAGCCGCACGAACGCGTCGTGCACCGGCTGACGGCTCGCGCCGAATTGCCGCGCCACCTCCGCCTCCGAGATGATCTGCCCCGGCGTGAGGCGAAGACAGACGATCGCCTCGCGGATCGCGCGGTAGACGCGCGGGCCGATCGGCTCGGTGGAGAACGGATCGAGAGGAAGGAAGACCGACACCGGAAACGCCCTCGCTGTTGCGCACAGGGTGAGAATACAGGATGACATTTCACCCGCCAATGGTATTCTAGCCCACTAACATGTCAGTTGGGTTCGTGCGCCCCACTCAAGAGGCGATACAGGGAGCGAGTCATGACATCGATGGCAAGGATCGGCGCCGCCGTCTGCGGCCTTCTGCTCGCCGCGGGCGTCAGCGCCCAGGCGGCCGACTATACCCTCAACATCAACACCGCGCTCACCACCGACGACCCGCTCTACAAGGGCCTCGAGAGCCTGAAGGCGTCGGTCGAGGCGCGCTCGCAGGGGCGGATGGCGATCCGCCTGTTCCCCGGCTCGCAGCTCGGCAAGGACGAGGACGTGCTGGAACAGGCGCGCGCCGGAGCCGCCAACGCGGTGGTGGTGGACGGCGGCCGCCTCGCGGTGTTCGTCAAGGACTTCGGCATCCTCTCCGGCCCCTACCTCACCTCCGGCTACGCCGACGCGCGCAAGGTCGTCACCTCGCCGCTGTTCGACGACATGGCGGCCAGGCTCGCCAAATCCGCGCGACTTCAGGTGCTGTCGTTCAACTGGTGGCAGGGCGAGCGCCATCTCCTCACCAACAAGCCGGTGAGCCGGCCGGCCGACCTCGCGGGGGTGCGGATGCGCACGCCGGGCGCGCCGGTGTGGATGGAGACGATCCGCGCGATGGGCGCGACGCCGACGCCGATGGCGTGGGCGGACGTCTATTCCGCGCTCCAAACCCAGGTGATCGACGCGGTCGAGGCGCAGGTTCCGGCGGCCTACGGCGCGCGCCTCTACGAGGTCACCAAGGTGATGACCAAGACCGGCCACTTCAACCTCATCACCGGCGTAGTCACCTCGGCGGCGTGGTTCGAGAAGCTGCCGCCCGAGTTGCAGACCATCCTCAAGGAGGAGACCCTGAAGGCGGGCGACGTCGCCTCCCACGGCACCGAGGCGGCGATCGCCGATCTCGAGGCGAAGATGAAGGCGGCGGGCATGACCATCAACGAGGTCGACACCAAGCCGTTCGTCGCCGCCACCGCCGGAGTCTACGAGAAGATCGGCTACGCCGACCTCAAGAAGAAGGTCGACGCGATCGTCGCCCAGTGACGGAGGACACCCGATGATCCTGCGGGCCGAAGCCCTTCTCGCCCGGGCGTTGCTGGCGGGCATGGTGGCGCTGGTGTTCAGCGCCGGAGTTCTGCGCTGGTTCGGCCTGCCGCTGGTGTGGGCGATGGACGTGGCGCAGCTTCTGTTCGTGTGGGCGTCGTTCATCGGCGCCGACATGGCGATGCGCCGCCGCGGGCTGATCGCGGTGGACCTGTTCGTGCGCTGGATCCCGCCGCGCTTCCGCGCGCCCATCGACCTCGCCACCGGCAGCGTGATCCTCGCCTTCCTGGTGGCGATGGTGGTGCTGGGCTACGACCTCGTGATCCTCAACCTCGAACGCGAGTTCGGCGACAGCGGCATCAGCTACGGCTTCGTCACCGCCGCGGTACCGGCGGGCTGCGGGCTGCTGGCGCTCACCCTCGCCGGGCAGCTCTGGCATACCGCGCGTTCGCTGTTCGGCGCGCCGCAACTGGTGTTCTCGTCCGGACCCGCGCCCGACGACCGGTCGGAGCCCGCGCCATGACCGACGCGATGCTGCTGCTCACCCTGCTGTTCTTCGGCCTGATGATGCTGGGCGCGCCGGTGGCGTTCGCGATCGGCATCTCCGGCTTTTCGTTCTTCGCGATCAGTTCGGTGATGCCTGCGGCGATCGGCGTGCAGCAGGTCGCCTCCGCCTCGCAGAGCTTTCCGCTTCTGGCGGTGCCGTTCTTCGTGCTCGCCGGGCACATGATGAACAGGACCGGCATCACCCGGCGGCTGATCCGCTGTTCCGAAGTACTGGTCTCGTGGATGGCGGGCGGCATGGCGCAGGTGTGCATCGTGCTGTCGACGCTGATGGGCGGCGTCTCCGGCTCGGCGGTGGCCGACGCCGCGATGGAGGCGCGCATCCTCGGGCCGGATTTGATCCGCAACGGTTACTCCCGCGGCTTCACCTGCGCCACCATCGCGATCTGCTCGCTGATCACCGCGACGATCCCGCCGAGCCTCGGGCTGATCCTCTACGGCTTCGTCGGCAACGTCTCGATCGGCAAGCTGTTCCTCGCCGGGATCGTCCCCGGCCTGATGATGATGGCGGGGCTGATGACCACGGTGTGGCTGATCTCGCGCAGGCGCGGCTACCGCTCCGCCGTCGCCCGGCCGCCGACCTGGGCGGCGATGCGTGCGGCGGTCGGCGACGCCAAATGGGCGCTGCTGTTCCCGGTGGCGCTGCTGGTGGCGATCCGCGGCGGACTGTTCACCCCCTCCGAGGTCGGCGCGTTCGCGGTGGTCTACGCGATCGTCGTCGGCGTCGTCTTCCACAAGGAACTGACCTGGCGCGACGCGATGGACGCGCTGCTCCAGGGCGCCATCGACAACGGCCTGATCGTGCTGATCATCATGTTCTCGGGGATGGTGGGCTACGCGATCATCTTCGAGCAGGCGCCGCAGGCGATCGCCGCGGCGATGCTGGAGCTGTCGCACGATCCGCTGGTGATGCTGGGGCTGATCGTGGTGTTCCTGCTGATCGCCGGATGCTTCGTCGAGGCGACGGTTCTGGTGCTGCTGCTGACCCCGATCTTCCTGCCGATCGTGCGCCAGCTCGGGGTGGACGAGGTCCACTTCGGCATCGTGATGATGACGATGGTGACCTTCGGCGGCATGACGCCGCCGGTGGGAGTGGCGATGTTCACGGTCTGCGGCCTGCTCGATTGCCCGGTGGACGACTATCTGGTCGAGGCGCTGCCGCTGATCGCCACGATCCTGCTGCTGGTGGCGATCCTGATCCTCTTCCCCGAGGTCTCGCTGTTCCTACCCCGCCTCGTGATGTGAGGCGAGCCCGGCGGGCGGCGCGATGCCGACGCCGGCGAGCGCCTCCGTGGCCGCTGCCTTGGCGGCGGCCAGTTGCGCCGCGGTTTCCGCCTCGCAGCGCACCACCAGCTCCGCCTGGGTGTTGGAGGCGCGCAGCAGCCACCAGCCGCCCGCGCACGCCACCCGCACGCCGTCGGTGTCGTCGTAGGCCACGCCCGCCGCGTCGAGCGCCGCCGCCGCCGCGTCGACGACGCCGAACTTGAGGTCGTCGTCGCAGGGAATGCGGATCTCCGGCGTCGCCCACAGGCGCGGCAGCGCGCCGTGCCAGTCGGAGAGCCGGTCCGGCCGCTGCGAGAGCGCCTGTAGCAGGCGCAGCGCGGCGTAGAGACCGTCGTCGCAGCCGATGTAACCGTCGGCGAAGAAGATGTGGCCGCTCATCTCGCCCGCGAGCGGCGCGCCGGTTTCGGCCATCCGCGCGCGGACCCGCGAATGTCCGGTGCGGGTCATCACCGGCACCCCGCCGAGCGCGCGGATGCGGTCGAACAGCACCCGCGACGCCTTGACGTCGCCGAGGATCGTCGCCCCCGGGCGGCGCGCCAGCACCTCTTCGGCGAGCAGCGCGAGCACCCGGTCGCCCCAGAGGATCTCGCCGCGGTCGTCGACGACGCCGAGGCGGTCGCCGTCGCCGTCGAAGGCGAAGCCGACGTCGGCACCGCGTTCGCGCACCGCGTCGACGAGATGCGCGAGGTTCTCGGGCACCGCCGGATCCGGGTGATGATGGGGAAACGCGCCGTCGACCGCGTCGAACAGCACGGTGTGGCGGCCGGGCAGCCCCTTCACCAGGTCGCGCACCACCGGACCGGTGGCGCCGCTGCCGCAGTCCCACACCACGTCGAGCGGCCGCGCCGGGGCGACGTCGCGCAGCAGCCGGGCGACGTAGGCGCCGGCCACCTCGTAGCCCCCCTCCGCCCCCTCGCCCGAGACGAACGCGCCCGCCGCCGCGCGGCGTCCGAGGGCGCGGATGTCCGGGCCGAACAACGCCCGCCCCTGCATCGACATCTTGAAGCCGTTGTGGTCCGGCGGATTGTGGCTGGCGGTGACCATGATGCCGGCGTCCGCGCCGAGCTCCGCCACCGCGAAATGCAGCATCGGCGTCGGTCCGCAGCCGATCCGGAGCACGCTCATGCCGGTGGCGGTAAGGCCGTCGATCAGCGCCGCCGCGAGGTCTGGCGAACTCATCCGGCCGTCGCGGCCGACCACCACGTCGCGGCCGCCGCGCTCGGCGAGTTCGGAGCCGAACGCGAGGCCGAGCGCCACCGCGTCGGCGATGCGGAGGTTGCGTCCGACCACGCCGCGGATGTCGTAATCGCGCAGGATCGCAGGATCGAAGCTGTGGGCGTGGCCCCTCAACCCGCCCTCTCGGCGGCCCCGATCGGGCGCAGCGACGGCGCCGCCGACGGACGCCCGATGCCGCTGTACGCGAAGCCCTGCTCCGCCATCGCCTTGGGATCGTAGATGTTGCGCAGGTCCACCACCACCGGCGCGGCCATCAGGGCCTTCACCCGGTCGAGGTCGAGGCTGCGGAAGGCGTTCCACTCGGTGATCACCACCAGCGCGTGGGCCCCCTCCATGGTGGCGTAGACGTCGTCGGCATAGGTCACCGCCGCGGGCAGCACCTTCTTCGCCTCGGTCATCCCTTCGGGATCGAACGCCGACACCTGCGCCCCCGCCTCGATCAGCCCGGGCACGAGATCGAGGCTCGGGCTGTCGCGCATGTCGTCGGTGTTGGGCTTGAAGGTGAGGCCGAGCACCGCGATGCGCTTGCCCGCGAGGCTGCCGCCGACCGCCGCGGCGACGCGATCCGCCAGCGCCCGCTTGCGCGCGTCGTTGACCTCGACGGTGGTCTCGATCAGGCGCACCGGCGCGCCGTGGTCGCGCGCGGTGCGCACCAGGGCGAGGGTGTCCTTGGGGAAGCACGACCCGCCGTATCCCGGCCCGGCGTGCAGGAACTTGCGGCCGATGCGGCCGTCGAGGCCGATGCCGCGGGCGACGTCGTGAACGTTCGCGCCCACCGCCTCGCACAGATCGGCGATCTCGTTGATGAAGGTGATCTTCATCGCCAGGAAGGCGTTGCCCGCGTACTTGATCAGTTCCGAGGTTTCGCGGTTGGTGAAGACGATCGGCGTCTCGATCAGGTAGAGCACGCGGTAGAGCTGGCGCATCACCTCGCGCGCGCGCTCGGAATCGGTGCCGATGACGACCCGGTCCGGACGCATGAAGTCGTTGATCGCCGAGCCCTCGCGCAGGAACTCGGGGTTGGAGACCACGTCCACCTCCGGGCGCACCTTGCGGATGATCGCCTCGACCTCGCGGCCGGTGCCCACCGGCACCGTCGACTTGGTCACCACCACCGCGTAGCCGTCGAGCGCCTGGGCGATCTCCTCGGCGGCGGCGTAGACGTAGGAGAGGTCGGCGTGTCCGTCGCCGCGGCGCGACGGCGTGCCGACGGCGATGAACACCGCGTCCGCCCCCTTCACCGAGGCGGCGAGGTCGGTCGAGAACGACAGCCGCCCGGCCTTGACGTTGGAGGCGACGAGCGCGTCGAGCCCCGGCTCGTAGATCGGGATCTCGCCGTTCTTGAGACGCTCGATCTTGCCCGCGTCCTTGTCGACGCACACCACGTCGACGCCGAATTCGGAGAAACAGGTGCCGGACACCAAGCCGACGTATCCCGTCCCGATCATCGCAATCCGCATCTCGATACCCCCTTGAACTGGATTATTTCAGCAGCGCGGCGAGCGCGGCGCGGACCGGCTCCGCCATGTCCGGCCGGTGCAGCGCGAACGCCGCGTTGGCCGCGATGAAGCCGACCTTGTCGCCGCAGTCGTAGCGCGTGCCGGTGAACCGGAAACCGTGGAAGGACACGCGGTCGAGAGTCGCCGCCATCGCGTCGGTGAGCTGGATTTCGTTGCCCGCGCCGCGCATCTGCTTGTCGAGCGGCTGGAACACCACCGGATCGAGGATATAACGGCCGATGATCGACAGCGTCGACGGCGCGACCTCGGGCTTCGGTTTCTCCACCAGGCCCTTGGCCTTGGCGAGCACGCCGTCGTCGCTCTCGACGTCGAGAATGCCGTAGCGCGAGGTGTGCGCGCGCGGCACGTCCTCGGAGGCGACGAGGTGGCCGCGGACGTTCTCGTACACCGCCGTCATCTGCGCGAGGCAGGGCACGTCGGACAGGATCAGGTCGTCGGGCAGCAGCACCGCGAACGCCTCGTCGCCGACGAGATGGCGCGCGCACCACACCGCGTGGCCGAGGCCGAGCGGGTTGGTCTGGCGGGTGTAGCTGATCCGGCCGGTCTTCGGCAGATAGTTGCGCACCGCGTCGAGGGCTTCGTCCTT
This sequence comes from uncultured Alphaproteobacteria bacterium, assembly GCA_900079695.1. NCBI lineage: Bacteria > Pseudomonadati > Pseudomonadota > Alphaproteobacteria > uncultured Alphaproteobacteria bacterium. The sequence goes on along the minus strand of LT599022.1, from coordinate 3,890,918 downwards.
GTGCTTCTCCTCGAGCTGGCGTTCGAGTTCGGGCGCGGCGTCGAAGTGGTCTTCGAGCGCGCCCTTGCCGCGCGAGGTGACGAAGATGAAGTGCTCGCAGCCCGCCGCGGCGGCTTCCTCGACCGCGTACTGGATCAACGGCTTGTCGACCACCGTCAGCATTTCCTTGGGCATCGCCTTGGTGGCGGGGAGGAAGCGCGTCCCCAGACCGCCGACCGGAAACACTGCCTTGCGAACGCGATGACCCATGGATCTCCTCCAGACGCGGGTTGCAGGATCCCGCCGAATGCGGCGGGGTTTGAACGGGGTAGCGGGTTTATCGCCCGGCGGCGGGGCATTGTCCAGAGCCGCCCGGCACGATTGCGAAAGCGGAGCGTCAGGCTCCCGGAATGATATCGGTAAAGCCGACGGCGTTGAAAAGAGCCCGAAGTTCCTGTCGCGCAGCAACATGGGAAACCGACAGGTCGATTCCAACACCGGGGGTGCGGATGTCGAGCAGCGTCAGGCCGTTGAGGAACAGTTCGCGGTAGATCACGCGCTCGCCCAGGCCCGCCACCGGCACGAAGCCGACGCGCTGCGCCAGCGCCGCGATCGCCTCCTCCATCGCCCGCTTGTTGCGCGCGTCGACGTGCGAAAGGCGGTTGCGCAGCACGAACCAGCGCAACGGCGAACGCCCGACGCGGGCGCGCTCCTTGCGCGTCTCCCACACCAGTTCGGCATAGTGGCTCGGGCGCAGCACCTTGTAGGTCTCGGGCTCGACGCGGCCGAGCACGTCGAGGTCGATGAAGCTGTCGTTGAGCGGCGTCACCAGGGTATCGGCGAAGACGTGCCCGGCGCGCGACAGCTCGGTGGCGGCGCCGGGGGTGTCGACGATCAGCAGGTCCTGCTCGCGGATCGCCCGCGCGGCGGCCTCGGCGAGCGCCTCGACGGTCTCGGCGGCGAGTTCGTAGACGGTCGGCGCGGGAAGCGCGAGACCGTCGCGCTCGGCGGTGGCGCGGCGGTTCTCGATGTAGCGGGACACCGATTTCTGGCGGACGTCGAGGTCGATCACCCCGACCCGGCCGCCGGCGTTGGCGAACGCCACCGCCATGTGCATGGCGATCGTCGACTTGCCGGTGCCGCCCTTCTCGTTGCCGAGCACCACCACGTGGGCGGGATTGCGTGCGTCGTTCAAGATTGTCCCCAACAGACCGCCCGAACCGCCGGGCGCGGCCTCAAGGTAGCCGGATTTCCGCCCTCTCCGCAACCGTTGCGCGGCGGTTCTTATCGCTTTGTTAAGCCTGCGCGACTATGGTTTCGAACGAGCCGTTCCCCCGTCCGGCGGAGAGAATCCCGTTGCCGTTTTCGCGCCTCGCCATCGCCCTCGTCGCCCTCGCGTTCGCCGCGCCCGCCGCGGCGCAGGAGGACCCGCGCTTTCTGCTGCCCCCCGCCCCCGACGCCAAGCCGCCGAAGGCGTGGGAGGTGCCGCAGTTCCGCGAGGAGCTGCGCAAGCTGGTGGAGGGCCTCGCGCAATATGCCGAGGCGCGCGACCCGAAGTTCGTGATCGTCGGCCGCAACCCGCTCGGCCTGATGGCGACGAGCAACTGGGAGATCCAGCGCCAGAGCCTCGTCGACCCCAAGGCCGAGGATCGCAACCCGATCCCCGACACCGCGCCCGGCGCGCCGTTCCGCCGCATCCTGCGCGACCTCGACGCGGTGGCGCTCGACGACCTCAACTGCCCGAAGCCGAAGCCCCAGCCCGACGCCCCGCAGCCGACCCCGGCGCAACTCAAGGCCGAGGCGGCGCGCGAGGCGCAGATCAAGGCGATCCGCGCGGCGGGCACGCCGATCCTCAGTCTCGACCGCTGCGCCCTTTCGCATTACGAGCTGGCGCGCAAGGGCCGCGCCGCCAAGGCGTTGAGCGTCGCCGCGATCGGCGCGCCGGACGCGCCGAAACGCCTGCCCTCCGAGCGCCCGCCCTACGAGAACTCCGACGGCGTCGCCGTCCTCGCCGACGCGCGCAACGCCTACTGGCTGCGGAGCCCGCGCGCCTACGGTTCGAAGGCCGACTGGCTCGCCGCCGCGATGAAGTCGAACGCCGACCTGCTGATCGTCGACGCCTTCTATGCCGCCGACCAGCCGCTCACCAAGGCCGACGTCACCGGCCTCAAATACAAGTTCATGGGGCCGCGCCGCTTGGTGCTGGCGGAGATCGACCTCACCGCCGCGCGCGACGACCGCTACTACTGGAAGCGCGAGTGGCGGATCGGCGAGACGCCGATCCTGCGCGAGCCGCTGCGCGACCATTCCAACGGCGCGCTCGCCAACTACTGGCTGAAGGACTGGAAGGACATCCTCGGCCAATATTTCGTCGGCCTGATGGATCTCGGCTTCGACGGCGTGCTGCTCGAAGGACTCGAAGCCGCCGACCGCCTGGAATACGAAGTGATTCTGGAATAGGGAGGGCGGCATGCTCCCCAACCTCCGCTCCTACGAGGATGCGCGGCGCGCCTTCCGCTGGCACGTGCCGGAAGCGTTCAACGCCGCCGCCGACAGCCTCGACCGCCAGTGCCGCCCGGGCGCCGACCCGGACCGCACCGCGCTGATCGCGCGCGGTCCGGCCGGGGGCGTCGCCCACTTCTCCTACGGCGAGCTGAAGCGCCTCTCCGACGCCCTCGCCGCCGCCTTCGCCAACCTCATGGTCGAACCCGGCACCGCCGTGGCGATGCTGCTGCCGCAGGGCGCGGAGGCGGCGCTCACCGCCCTCGCCGCGCTCAAGGCCGGGGCGACGATCGCCGCGATGGACGCCGCCTGGACGCCCGAGGACCTCGCCCGGGCGATGCGCGCGGCGCGGCCGCGCCTGATCGTCGCCGATGCCGCGAGCCTCGCCGCCGCCCGCGCCGCCGCGCCGCCGAGCGCCGCCCTGGTGTGCGTGAACGCCCCCGACGACGTGCGCGATTTCTGGAGTCTGCCGCTGCAGGCCGACGCCGCGGTGGGGGTCGCCACCCGTGCGGACGACTCCGCGTTTCTGATCTTCAGCCAGGGCCGCACCGGTACGCCGAAGGCGATCCGCCACGCCCACCGTGCCGTGCTCGGCCACCTCCCCGCCCTCGAAATGGTGTTCGAGGGCGTGCCGCGCCCCGGCGACCTGATCTGGCCCGCGCTGCGGCCGTCGCATCCGGCGGGGCTGATCTCCGGCCTGTTCGGGCCGTGGCTGCTGGGAGTGCCGGTGCTGGCGATGGGCGCGCCCGAAACCCCGGCGGAGGCCGAAGACCGGATCGCGCGGATCGCCCGCCACGGCGTCCGTCTCGCGCTCTTCACCCCCTCGGCGATCGCGGGGATGCGGCTGTTCCCCGAGCCGCGCGACCACTACGCCTTCGCCCTGCGCGCCGCCGCCTGCATCGGCGGACGCCCGGCGGCGGATGCGGAAGCGTGGTGCCGCGACGAACTCGGCGCGCCGCTCGGCCGGATCTACGGCGAAGCCGAAACCGGGCCGGTCGCCGCCAGTCATCCGAGCTGGTACGCCTGCGCCGATGCGGCGGGGCTCGGCCGCGCGGTGCCCGGCGTCGCCGCCGCGGTGGTGGACGGCGACGGCGCGCCGCTCGCGGCGGGCGCGGTCGGACGGCTGGCGGTGATGCAGGATCACCCGGGACTCTGCCTCGGGTGCGAGGGGGCGCCGCGGGCGGTGGCGCGCTGGGCGCGGCGGAAATACGTCGGCCGCTGGCTGCTCGCCGACGACCTCGTCACCGCCACCGAGGACGGCGATCTCGCCTTCGTCGCCAAGGCCGACGACGTGCTGCCTTACGGACCCGCGGGATTCCTGCCCGACGACGTCGAGCGAGTGCTGGCGCGCCATCGCATGGTGGCGGCCGCGGCGGCGCTGGCGGAGGGCGACGGCGTGATCGCGGCGGTGGAACTCAAGCCCGGCGTGCCGAAGGGCGACGCGGCGGCGGAGGCTCTCCTCGCCGCCGACATCCTCGCCGAGGCGGCGAAGACTCTCGCGCCCTACGCGCTGCCGCGGCGGCTCGCGTTCGTCGAGGCGATTCCCCGCACCGACGAGGGCCGGGCGCATCGCGCCCGGCTGCGCGATCGCCTGGATCAGGCGGCGGCGGGTTCGAGGCCGTCGTAGTCGAGATCCGCCCCGGCGGGCGCGGCCTCGCGTCCCGGGAGGTCGGGCACGAAGGTATCCTGCGCGCGGCAGGTCGGGCACCAGCGCTGCTCGAAGCGCATCGGCTGGAGGCAGTGCGGGCAGAGCGCCGCATGCGGGCGGGCGAGCCCCACCGCGGCCACCGCGAACGGCCCGGCGGCCCATCCGGCGGCGCCCCAGGCCCTGGCGTTGAGCCCCTTGCGGCGCGCCCACTCGCGCGCCCACGCGGAACAGGCGACGGCGCCGCCCGCGTAGCTCAGTCCGATCATCCATGCGTTCATCGGCAATCCCCTGTTTCCGGCCGTCCTGTCGGGCCGGACGGGGAGTCCGTCAGCCCGGGTCGGAATCGGCGGCTTCGGCCACCGCCGCGCGCAGGGCAGTCGCGAACCGCTCGAACGCCGCGGTATCCGCCGGGAGGCCGAAACGCAACCAGCCCGGCCGCGCGGCGAAGGCCCGGGTCAGCACTCCGCGCTTGGCGAGGCCATGATAGACCGGGAGGACTGCATCGAAGTGTGTCAGTCTGAATAAATCTGTTCCGCCGATCACCGCGAGGCCCACCTCGGCCAGCAGCGCGTCCATGCGCGCCGCCATCGCGCCGAGCTCGCGCCGCGTCGCGGCGATCCATCCGGCATCGGCGAGCGCCCGCGCGCCGATCGCCGCCGCCGGGCCGGAGACCGCCCACGGCCCCATCGCCGCGGCGAGCCGCGCGCCGCATCCCGGCGGACACAGCGCGAAGCCGAGCCGCACCCCGGCGAGGCCGAAGAACTTGCCGAACGAGCGCAGCACGATCAGGCCGTCGGCCCCGGCCTTGGCGGCCAGCGAGATGTCCGGCGTGACGTCGGCGAACGCCTCGTCGACGACGATCAGGCGGCCGTCGCGGGCGCGTTCCTCGGCGCGGCGCAGCAGGTCGAGGGGTTCGTAGGCGCGGCCGTCGGGATTGTTGGGGTTCACCACCACCAGCACGTCGGCGTCGTCGCCGTCCTCGATCCGCGCCACCTCGCGCACCTTCGCCCCCACCGCCGCCCACGCCGCGGCGTGCTCGCCGTAGGTCGGCGACACCACCGCCACGTCGTGCGCCACCACCAGCCGCGGCAGCCACTGGATCAGCGCCTGGGTGCCCGAGGCGGCGACGATCTTCGCCCGCGCGGCGACGCCGTAGCCCACCCGCGCGGCCTCGGCGAGCGCGTCGCCGAGAGCCGCGTCCGGCAGCGCCCGCCACGCCGCGTCCGGCACATCGAGACGCGGATAGGGGTTGGGATTGATGCCGGTGGAAAGGTCCAGCCAATCCGCGCGCGGCACGCCGTAACGGGCGGAAGCGGCGGCGAGATCGCCGCCGTGGATCGGCAGGGAATCGAGGATCACGGAACGCAGCTCCTGGTGGGATGTTCGAACGCGCCACCATAGAGCAAGCCCGCGCGGCGAAACAAGCCCGTCGGATGGGAGGAAAGCTTGATTTCGGGGGGAACCTTGGGCACAGTCGGGCAATCGCCGTGCGCCGCTCCCGTCGCCGCACGCAGCATTTCGAGTCTGATCCCGAGGCCGGTGCCGAATGGCCAAACCCGCAGCGCAGAAGCCCGCGCCCAAGCCCGAAGCCGAGAAGAAACCCGGCCGCACCAAACTGGTGATCCGCGTGCAGGACGGCGATTCCGACCTCGTGCGCGTGCTGCCGTTCGGGCTCGGGCGGCCGCTGCGCTCGCTGTCGCTGCGCTCGCAGGGCGGGCGGCAGACCCGCCTGCACCGCGCGGTGAAGAAGATCTACCCCTTCCTGCAGAAGCTCGAAGGCGCCGCCCTCGGCGCCGAGGGCACGCTGATCGGCAACCTTTCGCTCGAACAGGCGCTCAAGGACGACAAGGCGATCGAACGCACCATCAAGGTGTTCGAGGTCGCCTGGCAGCTCGACCTGATCGCCCTGATCGCGCCCCACGGCAAGAAGATCAGCCCCGGCAAGCGCGCGGTGGTGGCGGGCGCGTGCGGCCTCACCGTCGCGCAGGCCGAACAGGTCTACATCGACCGCGCGATCCGCCTGATCTTCGCCGCCAACAAGGAGGCGCTCGCGCGCCTGCCGGGCGAGGCCCGCGCGCTCGACGCGCTGCCGCGGTTGCGCATCCTCGCGGGGATGAACGCGCTCGCCCTCGGCGAACTCAGGGTCAAGCTCGGCAGCCGCTTCGGCCAGATCCTCACCAACCAGACCGACCCGGACTGGCTCAACGCGCTGACCTACGTCAAGGCGTTCCAGGCGCGCGCCCTCGGCGACGTGTTCGGCCCGGCGGCGACCGAGATCCTCGACTGGGACCCGCAGTTCCTCCTCGCCTTCGCGCAGGCGTTCACGGTGCCCGAGCAGATCCGCGATCTCGGCCTCGAACTGCGGCTGGCGCGCACCCCCGAGGCGGTGCGCGCGCTCGGCGCGTGGGAGATCCGCGACGTCACCGACAAGATCAACGACGAGCTCAACAAGCGCGGCCGCCCGAGCGTCAAGGATCGCCAGCACGAAACCGACATCGCAGTGTTCCGCACCATGCTGGGGGCCGACTTCCCCACCCTGGTCAAGCAGCCCGCGTTCACCATCAAGGCGTTCGGCGAGCTCCTCGCCAACATCCGAGAGATGCCGCCCGGCCCGGCGCGCTCGGACATCATCGAGCACCTCAAGACCTTCTGTAACCGCTATCTCGACTACATGACCCCCGACGCGCTCGCCGCCCTCGAACTCTCCACCGAGATCGAGCCCGACGAACACGCCGGGCCGACCGTGCCCGAGATCGTCGGCATCATGAACGGCATCTGGGGCAAGCCGGGCCTCGGCCGGGTGTTCTTCGAGCAGCACCTTCAGAGGAAGGACGGCGTCGCGGCGCTGCGCGGGCTCGTCGACGACTACCGGATGATGGTCAAGCGCGGCTCGATCCAGCGCAAGCAGGACATCGCCACCATCATCATCTCCTCCACCGTGCTGGACCGCTCGATCAACCGCTATATCAGCGCCTGACGCGGGCCGCCGCCTACAGCAGGAACGCGGTGGCGAGGCCGAGGAAGGCGAAGAAGCCGAGACTGTCGGTGATCGCGGTGAGGAACACTCCCGAGGCCACCGCCGGGTCGACCTTGAACCGGTCGAGCGCGAGCGGCACCAGAATCCCCACCAGCGCCGCGATCGTCAGGTTGATCACCATCGCGCAGCCGAGCACGACGCCGATCGTCGCCTGGCCGAACCAGACGTAGGAGATCGTCCCCGCCAGGCAGGCGAACACCAGGCCGTTGGTGAGCCCCACCGCCAGTTCCTTGCCGATCACCCGGCGGGCGTTGCCGGGAGTCAGTTCCTTCATCGCCAGCGCGCGCACCGTCACCGTCAGGGTCTGGGTTCCGGCGTTGCCGCCCATCCCCGCCACCACCGGCATCAGCACCGCGAGCGCCACCATCTTCTCGATCGTACCCTCGAACAGGCCGATCACCGACGCCGCCAGCATCGCCGTGCCGAGGTTGATGAGCAGCCACGTGAAGCGCGCCCGCACCGTGCCCCACACCGCGCGGAAGATGTCGGAGTCCGACACGCCGCCGAGGCGCAGCATGTCGTCCTCGGCCTCCTCGTCGATGACGTCGACGATGTCGTCGACGGTGATCCGGCCGATCAGGCGGCCGTCGGCGTCCACCACCATCGCCGACACCCAGTCGCGGTCGCGGAAGGTCATCGCCACCTCCTCGCGGTCCATCGCCGCGGGAACCGGCTCCACGTCCGCGTCGACGATCTCGCGGATCGGCGTCTCCGGCGCGGCGCGCAACAGGCGCGCGGTGGAGACCCGCCCGATCGGGTGATGGCGCAAATCGACGACGAACACCTCGTAGAACTCGTCCGGCAGTTCGTCGGCGGTGGTCTGGATGTATTTCAGCGTGTCGCCGACCGTCCAGAACTCCGGCACCGCGATCATCTCGCGCTGCATCATGCGGCCGGCGGAGTATTCGGGATACGCGAGCGCCTGCTCGATCACCGCGCGGTTCTCGGCCGGCAGCGCCTGGATCACGCGGCGGCGCTCGTCGTCGTCGAGCTGCTCGATCACCGCCACCGCGTCGTCGGAGTCCATCGCCTCCACCGCCGCGGCGATCCCCTGCACGCCGAGCACGCCGACCACCTGATCGCGCACCTCCTCGTCGAGGGCGGGCAGGATGTCCGGATCGATATCCTTGCCGAGCGCCAGCACCAGCTGCGCGCGGTCGTCGGGCTGCATGCGGTCGAGGATGTCGGCGGCGTCGGCGTAATGCTGGTCGAGCAGCAGTTCCCGCGCGCGCGCCATGTCGCCCTCGGCGATCGCCTCGGAGATCAGGCGCAGCAGCACGTCGGTGAAATTCTCGTCGGGAAACGCGTCCTCGATGTCGAGCGCAGCCGCGCGCGCCTCGATTTCGGCGACGGTCTCGGTTTCGGGAGAGGTCTTCGGCGGTTGCTCGGCAGTCATCGGGTGTCCTTCGGAACATCGCGGCAAGGGCACCCTGCCAACATAGGCCCTTTCCCCGCCGGTGAAAGGGCTTTTCGCCATTCCTTCAAAGCAAAAGCCCGCGGCGGATGACCGCCGACGGGCTTTGCATTTCCAGAAAGTGGTGCGGTCGAGAAGACTCGAACTTCCACCCGTGTTACCGGACAGCGACCTCAACGCTGCGCGTCTACCAATTCCGCCACGACCGCATTCTCTTTCGGCGTCCGCTCCGCTATTTTCATCGCGGGGGTCGCCCTCGGAGGAGTGGTGAAATACCAAATCCCTCCGACCCTGTCCAGCGCCCTTTTTCGGTTTTTATGCTTTTTGGAAACATCGATGCCCTTCCCCCTCGCCGAACTCGCCCGACCGTTGATCCCGCAGCCCGAATCCCGCCTCCCCTTCCCCATCGAATGGCTCGGCTCGCCCGGGCCCGCGCCCTACCCCGAAGCCGTCGACCTGATGGAAGCCCGCGTCGCCGCGATCCGCGCGGGCACCGCCGGAGCCGCGGTCTGGCTGCTCGAACACCCGCCGCTCTATACCGCCGGAACCTCCGCCGATCCGCGCGACCTGCTGATGCCCGACCGCTTCCCGGTCTACGCCTCCGGCCGCGGCGGGCAATACACCTATCACGGCCCGGGCCAGCGGGTGATCTACCCGATGCTCGACCTCAAGCGCCTCGGCGGCGACGTCCGGCGATTCGTCCACACCCTCGAAGCCTGGGCGATCGCCGCCCTCGCCACCTTCGGCGTCGCCGCCGAAACCCGCCCGGACCGCGTCGGCCTGTGGGTACGCCGCGGCGGCGACCGGGAAGACAAGATCGGCGCCATCGGCGTGCGCGTGCGCCGCTGGGTGTCGTTCCACGGCATGGCGCTCAACGTCGCCCCCGACCTCTCCCACTTCTCCGGGATCGTCCCCTGCGGCATCTCCGACCACGGCGTCACCAGCCTCGCGGACCTCGGCGTCGCCGCCACCCTCGCCGACCTCGACGCGGCGCTGATCGCGACCTTCGCGGAAACCTTCGGACCGCTCGCGACGCCATAGGACACGCCCGAAGGCGGCGGATCACGCCCGGATTTCGTCCGCGTCGGCGGCGATGAACCCGCCCGACTGGCGATTCCACAAATCGGCGTAGATCCCGCCGCCCGCGACCAGTTCGCGGTGGGTGCCGGCCTCGACGATGCGCCCCTTGTCCAGCACGATGAGGCGGTCCATTTCGGTCAGCGTCGAAAGCCGATGGGCGATCGCGATCACCGTCTTGCCCGCCATCAGGGCGAAGAGGTTTTCCTGAATCGCCGCCTCCACCTCGGAATCCAGGGCCGAGGTCGCCTCGTCGAGCACCAGGATCGGCGCATCCTTGAGGAAGACGCGGGCGATCGCGATGCGCTGGCGCTGGCCGCCCGAGAGCTTGACCCCGCGTTCGCCGACCTGGGCGTCGAGGCCGGTGCGGCCCTGCTGATCGGTCAGGGATTCGATGAAGTCCCAGGCGTTCGCCCATTTCGCGGCGGCGACGATCTCGGCGTCGGTGGCCCCGGGGCGGCCATAGGCGATGTTGTCGCGAATCGAGCGGTGGAGCAGCGAAGTATCCTGCGTCACCACGCCGATCGACGCCCTCAGACTGTCCTGGGTGGCGGTCGAGATGTCGCGGCCGTCGATGGTGATCCGGCCGCTTTCGAGATCGTGGAAGCGCAGCAGAAGGTTCATCAGCGTGGTCTTGCCCGCGCCCGAGCGCCCGACCACGCCGACCTTCTCGCCGGGCGCGATGTCGAGGGTGAGGCCGTCGATGACGCCCTGGGTCTTGCCGTAGCGGAAGCTGACGTCCTCGAAGCGGATCGCCCCGGCGGTGGTGACGATGCGGTCCGCCCCCGGCCGGTCGATCACGTCGTGGGGCTTGGCCAGCATCGAGGCGCCGTCATAGACGGTGCCGATGTTCTCGAACAGCGCCGAAACCTCCCACATCACCCACTGGGACATGCCGTTGATGCGCATCGCGAGGCTGATCGCGATCGCGATCGCGCCGACCGAGACCGCGCCGTTCAGCCAGAACCAGATCGACAGGCCGCCCACCGCGGCGAGCGCCAGGCAGTTGTAGGAATAGACGGACGCCTGGAACAGCGTGACCATGCGCATCTGCCGGTGCACGGTCTTCAGGAACGCGTCCATGGCGTCGCGGCTGTAGGCTTCCTCGCGGCTGGCGTGGGAGAACAGCTTGACCGTGGCGATGTTGGCGTAGCTGTCGACGATGCGGCCGGTCATCTGCGAGCGGGCGTCGGCCTGCTCGGACGAGACCTTCCGCAGGCGCGGCACGAAATAGGCGACGGTCGCGGTATAGACGACGATCCACACCACCAGCGGCACGGCCAGACGCGCATCCGCCGCGCTCACCACCGCCACCATCGAAATGAAATAGGTGGCGACGTAGACGAACACGTCGAGCACCTTCATCACCGTCTCGCGGATCGCGAGCGAGGTCTGCATCAGCTTGGTGGAGACGCGTCCGGCGAACTCGTCGGCGAAGAAGGCCATCGAGTGGCGCAGCAGAAAGCGGTGCATCTGCCAGCGCGCGATCATCGGAAAATTGCCCATCAGGACCTGATGCATGACCAGCGAATTGAAGCCGGCCAGCAGCGGCAGCCCGATCAGGACGACGAACGCCATCGCCAGGAGCTTGCCGCCCTCGGTGGCGAGGAAGGACGCCCGATCCGCGTGGCTCAGCCAGTCGACGATGTCGCCGAGGAAGCGGAACAGCGTCACCTCTCCCGCCGCGATCAGCATCGAGCAGACGGACATCAGGGCCAGCCAGGGCCAGACCGGCCTGGCGTAGTGCCAGAGGAAGGGGAACAACCCGGAAGGGGGCTGCGTCGGCGTCTCGTCCGGATAGGGATCGAGACGGCGTTCGAACCACGAGAACATCGGACACTCCGTCGAACGGCGGGGCGCCGCTTCGCTCGGGGCATCGGCGATGCGCGGGCGGAAGCGGCGATCGGACGCGGCCGGAAAACGGCCGCGACTCGCTCAGAAGGAAAAGGGGAAACCTGTTCCCCGAAACGCCTGGGCCGGACGATGCGCGGCCGGAAGCGGGAGGCGCGCGAGAACGGTCGTATCGATGTTCGCCTCCCCGGAAAGGGTTTCACGGACGGTGACGGTAACCGATCGTCGACCGCCCCACAAGGACCAAGCGGCGCGCGCACCGCCGGGGTTTCCGGAGCGATCGCCCGCCTCGACGGCGGAAACGCCCGCCGGGCTTCGGCTACTTCAACACCACGGTGCGGCCGTCGTTGAGGAAGACGCGGCGGTGGATATGGTCGCGGACGGCGCGGGCGAGGACGCGGCTTTCGATCTCGCGGCCGATCGCGACGAGACGCTCCGGAGTATAGGTGTGGTCGACGCGCTCGACCTCCTGGTCGATGATCGGCCCTTCGTCGAGGTCGGAGGTGACGTAGTGCGCGGTGGCGCCGACGATCTTGACGCCGCGGCTGTGGGCCTGGTGATAGGGCTTCGCGCCCTTGAAGCCGGGGAGGAACGAGTGATGGATGTTGATCACCCGGCCCGGCAGCCTGGCGCACACCTCGGGGGAAAGGATCTGCATGTAACGGGCGAGAACCACGAGGTCGACCGCCTCGCGCTCGATCAGGTCGAGCAGCGCCTTTTCCTGCTTCGCCTTGGTATCCTTGGCGAGCGGCAGATGGACGAACGGAATGCCGTGCCACTCGACCAGCGGCCGGAGGTCGTCGTGGTTCGAGACCACCGCCGGAATATCCATGTCGAGTTCGCCGATGCGATGGCGGTAGAGCAGGTCCTGGAGGCAGTGGTCGGCCTTGGAGACCATCAGCAGCACGCGGGAGCGGCGGGTCGAGGGAAACACCTCGATCCGCATGTCGCGGCGCACCCGGCAGAATTCGAGAGCGGCGTCGACGACGCGCTTGGCGTGGGGATCGGCGGGGATCTCGAACTCCGAGCGCATGAAGAACTGGCCGGTCGAGGGGTCCGAGTAGGTCGCCGATTCGGTGACGTTGGCGTTGCAGTCGGCGAGCGCCTTGGTGACGGTGGCGATCACGCCGATGCCGTCGGCGCAGCGCACGGTCATGATGAAGTGGTCGGTTCCCGGGGTGGTCTTGGCCACGGCGTCGGGGGCGGTCGCGGTGTTCAGCGTCAACTCAGGGTGTCCTCAACGAAAGAATCCGGTCAGGCGGAGGGCCGGACCTCGAAGTCCGCGACCGGCGTCTCGGCGGGAATCGGTTCGACGCGCACCGCCTGCACGCGGGCGGCGGAAGGGCCGTCCCAGCACGCGGCGATCATCGCCTCGACGGCGTCGGGCGGGCCGTCGAACACCGCCTCGACCGAACCGTCGCGGCGGTTGAGCACCCATCCGGCCAAGCCGCGCGCGAGAGCCTGCTCGCGGGTCCAGGCGCGGAACCAGACGCCCTGGACCTTGCCTTCGACCGTAACGCGCACACGCAAGCGGGGGGTGTCGTCCATCGCTCCCGTCATCCTGTCGCCTCGACCCGGCGCGGGCCGGAGTTTGCCTCAAATCCGCCTTGCGTCCAAGCCTTTTCAGGGCGATCCGGCGGCGAGCGCGGCGAAGCGCGCGGCGGCCTCGGCCTCGGCGGCGAGCGCGGCGGCGCGGCGCATCGCCTCGGCGTCCTCGCCCCACTGACGGGCCTGATGCGTCTCGTCGACGCGCGATGCGGCGAAGCCCGCGGCGGCATCGAGGCGCCCGGCGAGCACCGCGAGCGCCAGCACCGCCGAACCGTAAAGCCCGGCAAGCGCATGCAGGGCGGCGAGCCGCCAGGGATCGCAGGCGGCGCAGGCGGCGCGCAGCGCGGCGAGCGAGTCCTCGGGTTGGTCGACCGCGACGACGCCGTGCGTGACCCGCAGGCGCGCGCCGTATTCCGCCTCGGCCCAGTCGAGGTGCGGCTGCCAGGCTTCCGCCTGGGCGGCGGCCAGGGCCTCGGGCCATTCGGCGCGGTAGCAGAGGAGATCGGCGGCGGCGAACGCGCAGAAGCTCTCCACCACCTCCGCCGCGGCTTCGGCGACGCCGTCGACGACGGTGTTGGCAAGCTGGGTCAGGGGCATCCGCGACGGATCGATCTCCGTCTCCTGGGCCTGCCACTCGGTCGCGATCGCCGCCGCGAGGTTGCGGCTCGGCAGCGTCAACGGCCTGCGCTTCGGCGTCTTCAGCGAACGGCCGTCGAGGGCGATGCCGAACCCGGCCTCGCCCTCGGTCACCGACGCCTCGGCATAGAAGCGTTTCGGCTTCGGCGGCCGCAACGCGGCCGCCTCCCGGATCTTGTCCCCCATGGTTCCCCCTTACGCGTTCAACTCACTTGCCGAACAGCCCTTTCACCGCGCCGCCGATCGAGTCCACCGGATTGGAGGACGACGGCTGCTGCTGTTGCTGCTGCGGCTGCTGCGCGGGCTTCTCGCCGCGTGCGGTGGCGCACGGGTTGGGATCGCGGGTCGCCTCGTTCAGCAGCGAATCCCCTAGCAGCGAGAGGCCGCCGGTGGCCACCGCCGCGCCGATCTTGAGCGCGGTCTTGCCCGCGCCGATCACGTCCACCCCCACCGACGGCGACGCCATCGTGCCGCGCACCCGCACCAGCCCGGCGGTCGCCTGGGTGACGCCGAGGCTCGGCCCCTTGGGATCGGGGTTGATGCCGAGATCGAGCGCCTCGGTCTTGAGGTTGGCGCCGCCGACCACGGTGAGGTCGAAGGAGTCGGTCTCCGCCGCCACGCCGCGTCCGAGGTCCACCAGCCCGTCCTTGACCGGGAAGCGCACCACCGCGCAGTTCAGCACCGTCTTTTGCCGCGTCGTGAAGCCGCTGTCCACCATCGTCAGCCCCGACATCGCCCACGGCCCGATCGCCTCGCGGAGTTTGGCGTTGTCGATCTCGGTCTTGCCCGCGTCGAAACGGACGTTTCCGGTGAGCGCCGCCATCAGTTCGCGCACCGAACGGCCGCGCGAGGCGAGCTTGACCTCGGTGTCGGTCGGCCCGCCGATCGCCATCTGCGTCATCTCCATTTCCGACGCGATGGTGCCGAGATTGACGCCGTTGGTATCGAGCGCGACGTCGAGCCCGGCGACGTTGTTGGGATTGCGGGCGTCGAGGACGATCCGCGTCTTCGCCTCGCCGCCGCCGAGGCCGAAGCTCTCGTCGAAGGTGAAGAGACCGTCCTTCAGCGACGCGCGAAGCTGCACGTCGTGCATCTTGACCTTGCCCGGCAGGGTCAGGAGCCCGGTGCCGACCTTGACCTCGCCGTTGGCGGCGCGCAGAGCGTCGAGCGGCAGCGGATCGTCGGGGAAGACCCGGCCGCCCTTGGCCGCCGGAGCGCTCCCGGCAGCGGGCTGCGCCTCGGCCTTGCCGCCGCCGGCGGCCTCCAACAGCTTCGGCACGTCGATGAAGTCCGCGCCCGCGTCGAAGGCGAAGGTCGGCTTCTTGCCGCCAGTGTCGGCGGTGGCGTTGAAGAAGATGGTATGCCCCGCGATCCGCAGTTCGCCGCCCTGGAGGCGGTATCCGGTCTCGCCCTTGGTGGCGAGATCGCCCTTGATCGCGAGCGGCGGCAGGCCCTTGAGATCGGGCGCGAAGGTCTCGGCGACGCGATCGTAGGATTTCGCGTCGACCGCGAACTTGAGAGCCATCTCCTTGGCGTCCTGCGGGCGACCGATGCTGCCTTTCGCCGAAGCGTCGATGCCCGGCACCGTGACCGCGAGATCGAGGCTGGCGGGCGCGTTGGAAATCAGCGCGTCGACCGGGCCGAGCGACCCCTTCGCGCCGATCGGCAGGCCGTTGTAGACCATGTCGAGGGTGAGCTTGAGCGGGTCGGAGAAATTCTTCGCCTCGGCGGCGAGGGTCTTGACCTCGACCGCGAGGGTCTGCCCGGTGACGGCATCGTCGAGGTTGACCTTGGTGTTCCGGATGTCGATGCCGCGGATCGCGATCTTCGGCGCGGGACCGGCGGGCTCGGCGGGTTCGGCGGTCATCGCCGGGCCGGTCATCGCGGTCGGATCGGCCTTCGGCGCCAGATCCCAGGTGGCGCTGCCGTCCTTGCGGCGCTGAAGATTGACGGTGGTGTCGTGGATCACCAGCCGGTTGATCTGATAATCGCCGGAAAGCGCCGGAATCAGCGCGATCTCCGCCTCGGCGCGGCCGATCTGCGCGAGCTGCGGGGCCTTCGCCCAGGTCGGATTGGAGATCTCGACCCCTTCGACCACCACCGCCGGGCTGAACGAGATCTTGAGCTTCATCGGCCCTTTGATCGCCACCTTGCGCCCGGTGGCGTCCTCGGCCGCCTGGATGATCGTGCCGCGGTAGGATTCGATATCGATCGAGGCGAGAATGCCGTACGCCGCGACCGCTCCGACCACCACCACACCGGCCACTATTTTCGCGACCCGCCCCAGTTTCATCGTTCGTCCTCCGATTTTTCCGGCAGTGCTGGCGCCGGGAGGATCCCCGGCGATCCCCTTGATTTAGGTGCTCAACTCCACCGCGACACCCCCACCGCGACGGTTGCGGCGCGACTCCGCTCCCGCGGACGCGGCGGCGGCCGACCGGACACCCTCCTGCGCGCCACGATGCGGACACGATTTCGCCAATATCTCCGGAACCTTCCGGCGTATTTTGCCCACTTTCATGGGTAGGTGCCGCATTTTCGCCTTCAATTCCGTCGAGCGCAACCTTGCCGGCATCCGATCTGTCCGGACAACTCCTTTCTTTCCGTGAGATTAGAGTGAATTTTGCAGTATTTAACGGATTAGGCGCGAAAACCGCGACCACCTGAATAGCCACACTTTCACCCCAATCGACTTTACATTTGTGGCAAATGAGGCTAACCGTTGGGGCCGGGAAGGGATCCGCGGGCTGAAACCCCCGCCGACTTGCGCTGGGTGCGGATCCCGGGGCTTTCAACACACAGAACATTGCCTTTTCTGGGGGACAGAATGAGTTCTGCAAGCGCCGCGGCCGCGGCATCCGAAGGGATGACCGGCGACCGCAAGAAAGAAATCATTGGTTTGTTTCTGGGTATAGCGTTCCTGCTCTACACCCTGTTTACCGCTCCGCCGGAGGGGATTTCCGTCTCCGCGTGGAAGACCATCGGCGTGACCCTGCTGATGGCGACCTGGTGGATGCTCGAGGCGATTCCGATCTCGGTCACCGCCCTCGCGCCGCTGGTGCTGTTTCCGGTTCTCGGCGTCCTGCCCGCCAAGCAGGTGGCGCCCAATTACGCCAACGACCTGATCTGGCTGTTCGTCGGCGGTTTCGCGCTGGCGTACGCGATGGAGACCTGGAACCTCCACCGCCGCGTCTCGCTGATCGTGCTGAAGGTCTGCGGCACCAACCCGAAGATGCTGATCCTCGGCTTCATGATCGCCACCGGCTTCCTCTCGGCCTGGATGTCGAACACCGCGTGCGCGGCGCTGATGATGCCGATCGGCATGGCGATCGTGAAGATGGTGCAGGAAGGCGAGAACCGCTCGGAAATCGAGAAGCGTGCGGCGATCAACTTCGGCATCTGCGTGATGCTCGGCATCGCCTTCTCGTCGTCGATGGGCGGCATGGCGACCCTGATCGGTACCCCGCCGAACGCGGTGATGGCCGGCCAGGTGATGCAGATGACCGGCACCGCCGTGCCGTTCGCCAACTTCATGCTGGTCGGCGGTCCGATCGGCATCGCGCTGATCGCCATCACCCTGTTCCTGCTGCCGGCGATGTTCCCGATCAAGGCGCTCGATCTCTCGGCCGCCGGGGCGATCGTCGACGAGGAGCTGGAGAAGCTCGGCCCGATGTCCACCGGCGAGCGTCTGACGATGATCCTGTTCGTCGTCACCGCGCTGTCGTGGATCCTGCGTCCGCAGCTGCTCAGCCTGCTGCCGGCGGTGGAGTTCGGCGGCAAGGTCACGCCGCTCAGCAAGTTCATCACCGACTCGACCATCGGCATGACCGCGCTGCTGCTCTGCTTCCTCGTTCCGGTCAACTTCAAGAAGGGCCGGATGCTGCTGGACAGCTCGCTGTTCGCCAAGGGCATTCCGTGGGACGCGATCCTGCTGTTCGGCGGCGGGTTCGCGCTCGGCGGCGCGCTCTCGAAGTCGGGCGTGACCGAATACGTCGCTCAGCAGATGCAGGGCCTCGCCGGCATGAGCCCGCTGGTGATCATGGCGATCCTCGCCACCGTCGCGATGCTGCTGACGCAGATGACCTCGAACACCGCGGTGGCGGCGACCTTCGTGCCGCTGTCGATCTCGATCGCGCAGGGCCTCGGCGTCTCGCCGCTGCTGATGGCGATCCCGGTGGCGCTCGGCGCGTCGCTCGCCTTCGCGCTGCCGGTGGCGACCCCGCCGAACGCGATCGTGTTCGGCTCCGGTCTGATCCGCGTGCCCGACATGTTCAAGTCCGGCTTCACCCTCTGCCTGATCGGTATCGTGATCTCGATCGCGGTGATGGCGGTGATGATGCCGATCGCCTTCGGCGTGAAGGTCTGATCCTTCCGCCTACGGAAACGGCCGCGTCTCCCGACGCGGCCGTTTTTTGTGTGGAGACGCCGGGCCTCAATAATCGAGGTCGAACATCGGCTCGTCGCGCCCCAGCACCTCCTCGAAACCGAAATCCGCGAACGTCTTGACCATGTGCGGCGGCAACGGCGCCACGACCCGCAGCACTCCGCCCGCGGGGTGCGCGACGACGATCGCGCGGGCGTGCAGATGAAGCTGCCTGATCTTCGCCACGCCCTCCGCTTCGGGCAGGAACGCGGCGCGGCCGCCGTACTTGCCGTCGCCGAGGATCGGCGTGCCCAGGTGCGCCATGTGCGCGCGGAGCTGGTGGGTGCGGCCGGTGCGCGGCATCATCGCCACCCAGGCGGCGCGTTTGCGCACCTCGTCGACGACGCGGAAGTCGGTCACCGCGGTCTTTCCGTCGTCGTCGTCCACGCCCATCTTCTCCACCGAACCGTGACGCAACTTGCCGAGCGGCGCGTCGAGGCGGCCCTGGCGCGGCTGCGGCACCCCCGCCACCACCGCCCAATAGAGCTTCTGGGTGCGGCGCTCGCGGAACGCGGCGGTCAGCGCCTGCGCCGCCTTGCGGGTGCGGGCGAGCACCAGCACGCCCGAGGTGTCCTTGTCGAGCCGGTGGACGAGCCGCGGCCGCTCGGCCGCACCGAAGCGCAACGCGTCCATCATCGCGTCGAGGTGGGTCTCCATTCCCGAGCCACCCTGCACCGCCAGCCCCGCGGGCTTGTCGAGCACCAGGACCTCGGCGTCCTTGTGGATCACGCAGGCGCGCAAACGTTCGGCCTGCGCCTCCGTGAGCACCGGCTTCGGCTTCGCGAACGCCGCACCCTCCACCCGCGGCGCGATCGGCGGCACCCGCACCGCCTGCCCGGCGGACACCCGGTCGCCCGCCTTCACCCGCTTGCCGTCGAGGCGCACCTGGCCGGTGCGGCAGAGCTTCTCGATCTGGCCGCGCCCGCATTCGGGTACATGGCGGGCGAACCAACGGTCGAGGCGGATGCCCTCGTCGTCGGCGCCGACGGTCAGGACGCGAACCTTGGGTTCCTGGATTTCGGACATCACGCAATCACCTGTCGCACGAGATAAAGGGCGGCAAACAGGGCGAACAGGCCGCCCAGCACCGAAGCGAGAACGTAGACCATCGCATGACCGAACTCGCCGCGCTGGAACAGCACCGCGGTGTCGAGCGAGAAACTCGAAAACGTGGTGAAGCCGCCGAGCACGCCGACCGCGAGGAACGCCCGCAATTCCTGGCTCACCGAGAACTTCAGGGCGATCAGCTCGACCACCATGCCCATCGCGAACGAACCGACGATGTTCACCGCCAGCGTCCCCCACGGGAACGCGGTTCCGAACGTCCGCCCGAGCAGGCCGGCCGCGAAATACCGCGCGACGCTGCCCAATGCGCCGCCGCCCGCGACCGCGCCCACCATCAACCAGTTCATTCCGAGGGGTCTCCGCTGGAACCTGACTTTTCCGCGCGCAGGCGGTTCCAATACGCCAGCCGCTTGCCGATTTCGCGTTCGAAGCCGCGTTCGACCGGACGATAGAAGGTCTCCCGCGCCATGCCGTCGGGAAAGTAGTTCTGCCCCGAGAAGCCCTCGGCGGTGTCCGGATCGTACTGGTAGCCGGCGGCGTAGCCGAGCTCCTTCATCATCTTCGTCGGCGCGTTGAGGATGTGCATCGGCGGCATCAGCGAGCCGGTCGCCCGCGCCGCGCGCTTGGCTGCGCCGTGGGCCTTGTAGGCGCCCACCGATTTCGGCGCGGTGCCGAGATAGATGACGAGGTAGCTGAGGGCGAGGTCGCCCTCCGGCGAGCCGAGACGGTCGAAGGTCTCCCACGCCGCGATCGCCTGGGCGATCGCGCCCGGATCGGCGAGGCCGACGTCCTCGATCGCGAACCGGGTGAGGCGGCGCAGGATGTAGGCCGGGTCCTCGCCGCCGTCGAGCATCCGCGCCAGCCAATAGAGGGCGGCGTCGGTATCCGAGCCGCGCAGCGACTTGTGCAGCGCCGAGATCAGGTTGTAGTGGCTCTCGCCCGATTTGTCGAACACCGGGGCGCGCCGCTGCACCACCCGCGCGAGATCGGCGGCGCCGAAGATCTCGCCCTCCGCCGCCATCGCGTACAGGCCCTCGACCATGTTGAGCAGCATCCGCCCGTCGCCGTCGGCCATCGCCTTGAGCGCGGTGCGCGCCTCCGCATCGACCGGCAGCGGATGCCCGGTCTCGGCCTCGGCGCGGCCGAGCAGACGTTCGAGCGCATCCTCGTCGAGGCGCTTCAGCACCACCACCTGACAACGCGACAGCAGCGCCGCATTGAGTTCGAAGCTCGGGTTCTCGGTGGTCGCGCCCACCAGCACCACCGTGCCGTCCTCGACGTGGGGCAGGAAGCCGTCCTGCTGCGCCTTGTTGAAGCGATGGATTTCGTCGACGAACAGCAGCGTGCCGCGCCCGCTCGCGTCGCGCTCGGCGCGCGCCGCGTCGAACGTCTTGCGCAGGTCGGCGACCCCCGAGAACACCGCCGAAAGCGGCCGGAAGACGAGATCGGTGTGCGCGGCGAGCGCGCGCGCGAGGGTGGTCTTGCCGCAGCCCGGCGGCCCCCAGAGGATCAGCGACGGCACCCGCCCCTGGGCGATCTGCCGGCCGAGCGGACCCTCCGGCCCGAGCACGTGGTCCTGGCCGAGAATGTCGCCGATCGTCGCCGGACGCAGGCGATCCGCGAGCGGGTGCGGCGGCGGCTTGCCGCCGCGCTTCGGCTTCGCCGCGGGGAACAGGTCTTCGTTCATCAGCCGTCCACCGACATCGCGAGGCGCTCGCCGTCGCGCAGGATTTCGACACGCCAGCCGCCCTGCGCCGCCTTGAGGAGCTTCATCGCGGTGGCGACGCTGTCGATCTTGCGGCCGTTGATCACGTCGACGTGGTCGCCGGGGCGGAAGCCCAGCCGGGCCGCCACCGATCCGCGCTGCAACCGGGTGATCACCACGCCGCCGGTGCCGAGCGGCATGCCGGTCTCCTCGGCGAGCGCGGGATTGAGGTTGGCGATCTCCGCTCCCGAAAGCGGCGTACGGCCGCCCACCAGCGTGGTCGCGCGGGCCGGAACGTCCGGCGGCTCGATCAACTTCGCCGCGACCTCGATCTGCTTGCCGCGCCGCAGGACGGTGAGCCGCGCGGTGTCGCCCACCGGCACGGTGGCGAGGCGGTAGCGCAGCGCCGCCACGTCCTCGACCTCGCGGCCGTCGATCGCCAGCACCACGTCCCCCGACTTCAGCCCTGCCGCCGCCGCCGGACTGTCGGCGTAGACGTCGGCGATGATCGCGCCGTAGGGATGGTCGAGGCCGAGGCTGTCGGCCATCTCGGCGGAGACCGTGTCGCCCGACGCGCCGAACCACGAGCGCACCGGGCGGCCGTGCGCGAGCAGACTTTGCGACACCGCCCGCACCATCGCGCTCGGGATCGCGAAGCCGATGCCGATGCTGCCCGCCCCCGCCTGCCCGCCCCGCGAGTAGATCGCCGAGTTCAGGCCGACGAGGCGGCCCTTCATGTCCACCAGGGCGCCGCCCGAGTTGCCGGGATTGATCGCCGCGTCGGTCTGGATGAAGAAGCCGTAGTCGGCGACGCCCACCGAGGTGCGCGCCAACGCCGAGACGATGCCGGAGGTGACGGTCTGGTTGAGGCCGAACGGGTTGCCGATCGCCAGCACCAGGTCTCCGACCTCGAGGCTGTCGGCGTCGCCGAATTCGAGATAGGCGAGCTTGCGGCCGCGAGTGTCGATACGCAGCACGCCGATGTCGGTCTTGGGGTCGCGGCCCACCACCGTCGCCGGATACTCGCGGCGGTCGGAGAGGATCACGGTGATCTCGTCGGCGCCGTCGATGACGTGGTTGTTGGTGACGATCACGCCGTCGGGGTCGATGATCACCCCCGAGCCCAGCGACCGCTCCACCCGCTCCCGCGGCACCGACTGGTTGAGGCCGAACTGGTCGCCGAAGAACTGGCGGAAGAACGGGTCTTCGAGCAGCGGATTGACGCGGGTGCGCACCGTCACGGTCTTGCTGGTGTAGATGTTCACCACCGCGGGGGCGACCGCCTTGACCACCGGCGCGAACGACTGCTGAATCTCGGCGCGGCTGGCGGGCGGAACCCGCACCTCCTGCGCCGCGGCGGGCGTCGCCAGCACCAGCGCCGCCAGAACCGCACCCGTCCACCCCCGCAATGCCCGCATCTTCCGCTCGTCCTCTCCAGAAAGCGAAAAGGCGACCCGAAGGCCGCCTTTCCCACATGCGATGGGCGCGCCCGGCTTACGCCTCGGCGGCGACCTCCTCTTCCTCCGACTTCATCGTCGGACCGGAGTCCTTGCCCTTCGCCTCGGGGTCACGATCGACCAGCTCGATGATCGCCATCGGCGCGCAGTCGCCGTAGCGGAAGCCCGCCTTCAGCACGCGCGAATAGCCGCCCTGGCGGGTGGCGTAGCGATCCTTCAGAACCGTGAACAATTTGGCGACGATCGCGTCGTCGCGCAACTGCGCATACGCCTGACGGCGGGCGTGCAGGTCGCCGCGCTTGCCGAGGCTGATCAGCTTCTCGACGATGGGACGCAGTTCCTTCGCCTTCGGCAGCGTGGTCTTGATCTGCTCGTGCTTCAGCAGCGCGGCGGCCATGTTCGAGAACATCGCGCTGCGGTGAGCACTGGTGCGGTTCAGTTTGCGGCCGCCCATACGGTGACGCATCCCATCCTCCTCAAAGTTGTCGGCTCGCGCACGAGACCGATGTCGTTTGCAAGTCCGCCGCAGGGCTTCGCCCCAGGGCCGGACCGCCGGGTCCCCCATGGACCCATTTCAGAAACCCGTCTCCCGGCGAGGGAGAAAGAGCCCTCAGTAGGGCTCCTCCAGCTTCTTCGCCAGTTCCTCGATGTTCTCCGGCGGCCAGTTCGGAATGTCCATGCCAAGATGCAGGCCCATGGAAGCGAGCACTTCCTTGATCTCGTTCAAGGACTTGCGGCCGAAGTTCGGGGTCCGCAGCATCTCCGTCTCGGTCTTCTGGACGAGGTCGCCGATGTAGATGATGTTGTCGTTCTTGAGGCAGTTCGCCGAGCGGACGGACAGTTCCAACTCGTCGACCTTGCGCAGCAGGTTCTTGTTGAACGGCAGCTCGTCGGCCTTCTCGGCCTCGGGCTGGGTCTGCGGCTCCTCGAAGTTCACGAACAGCTGCATCTGATCCTGGACGATGCGGGCGGCGAGCGCCACCGCGTCTTCCGGGGTCACCGTGCCGTCGGTGACGATGTTCATGATCAGCTTGTCGTAGTCGGTGACCTGGCCGACGCGGGTGTTGTCCACCTCGTAGGCGACCTTCAGCACCGGCGAGAAGATCGCGTCCACCGGGATCAGGCCGATCGGGCAATCCTCGGGGCGGTTCATCGACGCGGGCACGTAGCCCTTGCCGGTGTTGACGGTGAACTCGCAATTGAACACCGCGCCCTCGTCCAGCGTGCAGAGCACGAGATCGGGGTTGAGGATCTCGATGTCCGCACCCGCCTCGATCATCGCCGCGGTGACGACGCCCGGGCCGACCTTGCGCAGGCTCATGCGCTTCGGACCCTCGGCATGCATGCGCAGCGCGATGTTCTTGACGTTGAGGATGATGTCGGTGACGTCCTCGCGCACGCCGGGCACCGAGGAGAACTCGTGCAGGACGTTCTCGATCTGGATCGCGGTCACCGCCGCGCCCTGCAGGGACGACAGCAGGACCCGACGCAGGGCGTTGCCCACGGTCATGCCGAAGCCGCGCTCCAGGGGCTCGGCGATGATCTTCGCGACGCGCGTCGGATCGTCGCCCGGCTCGATGGTGAGCTTGTTCGGTTTGATCAGTTCCTGCCAATTCTTCTGAATCACGGGGTGCCTCATCAGACGGAGAGGAGGGGGATCTCTCCCCCACAGCCGAACAGATGAAGCGACGGGTTCCCGATCCCCTCGGGAAACCGTCGCCTCATCCGTGTGGGAGCCGGATTACACGCGCCGACGCTTGCGCGGGCGGCAACCGTTGTGCGGGATCGGGGTCACGTCGCGGATCGCGGTGATGGTGAACCCCACCGCCTGCAGCGCGCGCAGCGCCGACTCGCGACCCGAACCCGGGCCCTTGACCTCGACCTCAAGCGTCTTCATGCCGTGGTCCATGGCCTTCTTGCCGGCATCCTCGGCCGCCATCTGCGCCGCGTACGGCGTCGACTTGCGGGAGCCCTTGAAGCCCATCATGCCCGACGACGACCAGGAAATCGCATTCCCCTGCGCGTCGGTGATGGTGACCATGGTGTTATTGAACGACGCGTTCACATGCGCGACGCCGGAGACGATGTTCTTGCGCTCACGACGACGCGGACGCGCGGCAGCTGCCTTAGCCATGTGCCATCAGTCCTTTTACTTCTTCTTGCCGGCGATGGGCTTCGCCGGACCTTTACGGGTGCGCGCATTGGTATGCGTGCGCTGGCCGCGAACCGGCAGACCACGGCGATGACGCAGGCCGCGATAGCACTTCAAGTCCATCAGCCGCTTGATGTTCATCGTGACTTCACGACGGAGGTCGCCCTCGACGGTGTAGTCGCCGTCGATGACCTCGCGGATGCGCAGCACTTCCTCATCGGAAAGCTGGTTCACCCGACGCTCGTCGGTGATGCCGACCTTGCCGCAGATCTCCTTGGCCATCTTCGGACCGATGCCGTAGATGTAGGTCAAGGCGATCACCACGCGCTTGTTGGTCGGGATATTAACGCCTGCAATACGCGCCAATGCCGCTTCTCCCTAGCACTAACCTTTGGTGCACACCATTTCGCGGAAAATCCGAAGTCGCGGGATTATACGCATTTGCTTTCCCGAGTCAACGGCTCCCATATGGGCACCGGGTATTATTTCCACAACGGGCGTCAGCCCGCCACTGCATCCACCAGTTGCCGGGTCACGTCGTCAATCGGCGCGGCCCCGTCGATGGTCTTCAACAACCCGCGCTTCTCGTAGTAGGGCAGAAGCGGGGCGGTCTGTCGATGATAAGCCTCAAGGCGCGTCTCCACGGTTTCCGCGGTGTCGTCCTTGCGGCGGATGAACTCCGTCGAGCCGCAGACGTCGCAGACGCCCTCGACCTTCGGCTTCTGAAACGTATCGTGATAGCCCGCGCCGCACTTGGCGCAGGAGTACCGGCCGGTGATGCGCTCGACGATCATCCCGTCGGGAACGCGCACCTCGATCACCGCGTCGAGATCCATGCCCATCTCGGCCAGCATCGCGTCGAGCGCCTCGGCCTGCGGAATGGTGCGCGGAAAGCCGTCGAGAATGAAGCCGCCCGCGCAGTCGGGCTCGGCGATGCGGGCACGGATCACCCCCACCATCAGGTTGTCGGAGACGAGCTGCCCCGCCTCCATCACCGCCTTGGCCTTGAGGCCGATCTCGGTGCCGGCCTTGACCGCGGCGCGCAGCATGTCGCCGGTCGAAAGCTGAACGATCCCGAATTCATCCTGGAGCAGGCGCGCCTGCGTGCCCTTGCCGCCGCCGGGCGGCCCCATCAGGATGATCCGTTTGCCTTCCATCTTCATTCCGAACACTCTCGACCCTTCGGGCCGCCCCCTTTTTTGACCAGACCGGTTGAGGTGCGTCACTGCCCCCGGCGGCGGCCGCCGCGGGACAGGCGCGAACGCTTGATCAGACCTTCGTACTGGTGCGCGAGGAGGTGCGACTGCACCTGGGTGACCGTGTCCATCGTCACCGAGACGACGATCAGGAGCGAGGTGCCGCCGAAGTAGAACGGCAGGCCCCACTTGAACATCAGGAGCTCGGGCAGCAGCGTCACCAGAACCAGGTAGACGGCGCCGACGAAGGTCAGGCGGTTGAGCACGTAGCGGAGGTATTCCGCGGTGTTCTTGCCCGGCCGGATGCCGGGAATGAAGCCGCCGCCCTTCTTGAGGTTGTCGGCGGTGTCGTCGGGGTTGAACACCACGGTGGTATAGAAGAACGCGAAGAACGCGATCAGCGCCGAGAACGCCACCATGTAGACCGGATTGCCGCGCGAGAACGCCGCCAGAACCGGCTGCAGCCACTCCGGCGTGCCCGCGCCCATCATCTGCGCGTAGGTCACCGGCAGGCCCATCAGCGCCGAGGCGAAGATCGGCGGAATCACGCCCGAGGTGTTGATCTTGAGCGGCATGTGCTGGGTGTCGCCGCCGGTCATGCGGGTCGCGGAGACCTGGCGCTTCGGATACTGGATCAGCACCCGGCGCTGCGCGCGCTCGACGTAGACGATGCCGGCGATCACCACCAGCGCCATCACCAGGAAGCCGACGATCACGAACGCGGGCAGCGCGCCGGTCTTGCCGAGCTCGAGGGTGTGGGCGAGCGCCGCCGGAATGCCGGCGACGATGCCGGCGAAAATGATCAGGGAGATGCCGTTGCCGATGCCGCGCTGGGTGATCTGCTCGCCCATCCACATCAGGAACATCGTGCCGCCCACCAGGGTCACGACGGTGACGCCGCGGAAGAACAGGCCCGGCTCCATCACCGGCGAAACGCCACCCGAAGTCACCATGTTCTCAAGGCCGGTCGCGATGCCGTAGCCCTGCGCCGCGGCGAGCACCACGGTGAGATAGCGGGTCCACTGGTTGAGCTTCTTGCGCCCGGCCTCGCCCTCCTTCTTGAGCTGCGCCACGGTTTCGGACGCGATGCCCATGAGCTGGACGATGATCGACGCGGAGATGTAGGGCATCACGCCGAGCGCGAGGATCGACATGCGGTGCAGCGCGCCGCCCGCGAACATGTCGAAGTTGCCGAGAATCCCGCCGCCGTGCTGCTGGAACACCTGGCTCAACACCGCCGAATCGATGCCGGGCACCGGCACCCAGGTGCCGAGGCGATAGATCACCAGCACGAACAGGGTGAACCAGATGCGCTTCTTCAGTTCCGTCGCCTTCGACAGAACCGACCAATTCATGTTCGCAGCGAGTTGTTCGGCAGCGGACGCCATGAGCGAGGACCCCGGTTACAAGAAGAAAATGCGGCAGGCGCCGCAGCCCACGGAAAAGACGGGAACCCCGGCGCGGACGACTCCGCGCCGGAGTTTCGGATGTCGGGCGATCAGCCCTCGGCCGCTTCCGCGGCGACCGGCTTCAGCACCGTGACGGTGCCGCCGGCCTTCTCGACCGCGGCGATCGCGCCCGGAGTCGCGCCGACGACCTCGATCGCGACCTTGGCCGAAAGCTCGCCGGTGCCGATCAGGCGCAGGCCGGCCAGAGTCTTGTGGATCACGCCCGCCGCCTTCAGCGCCGCGCCGGTGACCGGCTGGGCGAGATCGAGGCGACCGCCGTCGATCGCCTTCTGCAGGCGGGCGACGGTCAGCACGTAGTACTCGACCGCGTTCGGGTTCTTGAAGCCGCGCTTCGGCAGACGGCGGTAGATCGGCATCTGCCCGCCCTCGAAGCCGTGGATCGCGACGCCGGTGCGGGACTTCTGGCCCTTGACGCCGCGACCGCAGGTCTTGCCCTTGGTGCAGCCGATGCCGCGCCCGACGCGGGTGCGCGACTTGCGCGCGCCGGCGTTGTCGGCAATCTGGTTGAGTTTCATAGCCTTACCTTCCATCGCTACCGGCTTCAGGCCTCTTCCACCTTCACCAGGTGGTGGACCTTGTTGATCATGCCGCGCACCGAGGGGGTATCCTCGAGCTCGCGGGTGCGGTGCATCTTGTTGAGCCCCAGGCCCACGAGAGTCGCGCGCTGATCGGACTTGCGGCCGATCGGGCTGCCGATCTGCGTGACCTTGATCGTCTTGTCGGCCATCGGTCTTACTCCTTCACCGCAGCGGCCATGCCGTCGCGACGACCGACGATGTCGCCGACCTTCTTGCCGCGCTTGTTGGCGACCATGCGGGGCGAGTTCAGGCCCGTGAGGGCGGCGAACGTCGCCTTGATCATGTTGTGCGCGTTGGCGGTGCCGGTGGACTTCGCCACCACGTCCTGCACGCCCATGGTCTCGAAGATCGCGCGCATCGGGCCGCCGGCGATGATGCCGGTGCCGGGCTCCGCCGAGCGGAGGATGACGCGACCCGCGCCGAAGTGGCCGTGGATGTCGTGGTGGAGGGTCCGGCCCTCGCGCAGCGGCACGCGGATCATGTTGCGCTTCGCCTGGTCGGTGGCCTTGCGGATCGCCTCCGGCACTTCGCGCGCCTTGCCGGTGCCGTAGCCGACCCGGCCCTTCTGATCGCCGACGACGACGAGCGCGGCGAACGAGAAGCGCCGGCCGCCCTTCACCACCTTGGCGACGCGGTTGATGTGCACGAGCTTGTCGACGAATTCGTCGTCGCGGTCGCGCTCGCGCTCGGGCGAGTTGCCCTTCTGCGGACGACGTTCGGAATTCGGATTACGAGCCATACTTCTTCATCCCCTCAGAACTGCAGTCCGCCTTCGCGGGCGGCGTCGGCCAGGGCCTTGACCCGGCCATGGAACATGTAGCCGCCGCGGTCGAACACCACGTCGGTCACGCCAGCCGCCTTGGCGCGCTCGGCGATCAGCTTGCCCACCGCCTCGGCCGCAGCCTTGTCGGAGGTCTTGGCCGAGCGCAGGGCCGCCTCGAGGGTCGAGGCCGAAGCCAGGGTCACGCCGTTCACGTCGTCGATCACCTGAGCATAGATGTGCACGTTGGTGCGGTGGACGGACAGCCGCGGACGACCGTTCGCCTTCTTGCGCAAAGTCCAGCGAGTCCGGGCCTTGCGGCGATCATAGAGTTCTTTTGCCGTCTTCATGTTTCAGCCCTTACTTCTTCTTGCCTTCCTTGCGCAGGATCTTCTCGTCCGCGTACTTCACGCCCTTGCCCTTATAGGGTTCCGGCGAGCGGTAAGCGCGGATTTCCGAAGCCACCTGCCCGACAACCTGCTTGTCGGTGCCCGAAATCTCGATCTGCGTCGGCTGCGGGCACTTGATGTCGATGCCTTCCGGAATCGGGAAGTCGACATCGTGCGAGAAGCCGAGCGACAGCTTCAGCACCCTGCCCTGCACCGCGGCGCGATAACCGACGCCGACGATGTCGAGCTTCTTAGTGAAGCCTTCGCCCACACCCTTCACGAGGTTGTTGATGCGGGCACGCGCGGTGCCCCACATCGCCCGCGCGAACTTGGTCTCGTTGCGCGGCTTCACCCAAACCTTGCCGTCCTCGAGCTTCGCTTCCACGTCGTCGACGACGTGGAAGGACAGCTCGCCCAGCTTGCCCTTGGCGCGCACGGTCTGCCCATCGACAGAGACCGTCACGCCGGCCGGCACGATCACCGGATACTTGCCAACTCGCGACATTGCGGTCCCTTTCTTAGAACACCTTGCACAGGACTTCGCCGCCGACGTTCGCCTGGCGCGCTTCGAAGTCCGACATCACGCCGCGCGGCGTCGACAGGATCGAAATCCCGAGGCCGTTGTAGACGCGCGGCAGGGCCTTGGCGCCCGAGTAGACGCGCCGGCCGGGGGTGGAGACGCGGGCGATCTGGGAGATCACCGGTTCGCCTTCGTGGTACTTCAGCTCGATCTTGAGCTCGCTCACGCCCTTGCGGACCTCGACCTCTTCGTAGCCGCGGATGTAACCCTCGCGGACGAGAACGTCGAGAACGCTCTTGCGGAAACGGGAAGCCGGAGCCGCCACGGAGGACTTGCGCGCACGCTGACCGTTACGGATGCGGGTCAGCATATCGCCCAAGGGATCAGTCATCGACATGGACGCGCCCTCCTTACCAGCTCGACTTCGTCATGCCCGGGATCTGGCCGAACGAGGCCAGGTCGCGGAGCATCACGCGGCCCAGTTTGAACTTGCGGTAGGTACCGCGCGAACGGCCCGACAGCTCGCAGCGATTGCGCTGACGCACCGTCGCCGAGTTGCGCGGCATCTCGGCCAGCTTCAGGGTCGCATCGAAGCGCTCCTCCGGGGAGGCCTCGCGATTCATCACGAGCGCCTTCAGACGCGCGCGACGCGCGGCGGCAGAGGCCGCCATCTTCACGCGCTTCTTGTTGCGCTCGACAGCACTGGTTTTCGCCATGGTTCCTCTCCCGCCCTTACTTGGCGAACGGCACGTTGAAACCGGTGAGGAGCGCCTTGGCTTCCTCGTCGGTCGCGGCCGTCGTGCAAATGATGATGTCCATGCCACGCACGGTATCCACCTGATCGTATTCGATTTCGGGGAACACGATCTGCTCCTTCAGGCCGAACGCGAAGTTGCCGCGGCCGTCGAAGCACTTGCCGCGGATGCCGCGGAAGTCGCGGACGCGCGGAAGGGCGATATTCACCAGGCGATCGAGAAACTCGTACATGCGGTCCTTGCGCAGGGTGACCTTGCAGCCGATCGACATGCCTTCGCGCAGCTTGAACGTCGCGACCGACTTGCGGGCCTTGGTCACCACCGGCCGCTGGCCGGCGATCGCGGTCATTTCCTTGACCGCGCCCTGAACCTTCTTCTGGTCGGCGACCGCGTCGCCAACGCCCATGTTGAGGACGATCTTGGTCAGCTTCGGAACCATCATCGGGTTCGCGTAGCCGAACTTGTCCTGCAATTCCTTGCGAACCACGTTGTCGTAGTGTTCGCGCAAACGAGCAGCCATCAGACCCGCTCCCTTACTTGTCGAGGACTTCGCCGGAGAGCTTCGCGATGCGAACCTTCCGACCGTCTTCGAGAGTCTTGAAACCGACGCGGGTCGGCTTGCCGTCCTTCGGATCGACATGCGCGACGTTGGAAACGTGGATCGACGCTTCCTTTTCCACGATTCCGCCCGCCGACATCTGGGTCGGACGGGTGTGGCGCTTGACGATGTTGACGCCCTGAACGACGACGCGGTCGGCGGACGGCAGCGAGCGGATCACTTCGCCCTTCTTGCCCTTGTCCTTGCCGGTCAAAACGACGACGTAGTCGCCCTTCTTGATCTTCGCAGCCGACATCACAACACCTCCGGCGACAGGGAAATGATCTTCATGTAGCCCTTCGCGCGGAGCTCGCGCACCACGGGCCCGAAGATACGCGTGCCGATCGGTTCGTTCTGCTTGTTGATCAGCACCGCCGCGTTGCGGTCGAAGCGGATCACGCTGCCGTCGGCGCGGCGGACTTCCTTCGCCGTGCGCACGATGACGGCGCGGTGCACGTCGCCCTTCTTGACGCGCCCACGCGGGATCGCGTCCTTCACCGACACCACGATGATGTCGCCGACCGAGGCGAACTTGCGCTTGGCGCCGCCAAGCACCTTGATGCACTGCACCCGACGCGCCCCCGAGTTGTCGGCAACGTCCAGGTTGGTTTGCATCTGGATCATGGACCGTTTCCTTTATCTTGAAACAGATTCTGACTACTTACTCGGCATCCGACGCCATGACTTCCCACGTCTTGGTGCGGGAAATCGGGGCGCATTCGCGGATCCGAACCACGTCGCCGACCTTGAACGCGTTGTTCTCGTCGTGCGCGGCGTACTTCTTCGACCGCCGGATGAACTTCTTGTAGACGGGATGCATGAAGCGACGCTCGACCTTGACCGTCACGGTCTTGTCGTTGCAGTCGCTGACCACCACGCCCTGCAGGATACGCTTAGGCATTCTTGGCCTCATTCGCTTTGGCGCCCAGGACAGTCTTGATGCGCGCGATGTCGCGACGCACCTGACGCACGCGGGCGGTATTCTCCAGCTGCCCGGAGGCGCGCTGGAACCGCATGTTGAACTGTTCCTTCTTGAGGGCCACCAGCTCATCCTGAAGCTGATCGCGCGACTTGCCGCGCAGTTCTTCCGCCTTCGCCATGGCTTAGACCTCCTCGGCAAACAGACGCGTGACGAAGCGGGTCTTGATCGGCAGCTTGGCCGCAGCCAGCTCGAACGCGCGACGCGCCACGTCTTCGGCCACGCCGTCGACTTCAAACATGATCCGGCCCGGCTTCACCCGGCAGGCCCAGAACTCGACGGAACCCTTACCCTTGCCCTGACGGACTTCGGCGGGCTTCGCAGTCACCGGAACGTCGGGGAAGACGCGGATCCACACCCGGCCCTGACGCTTCATCTGGCGGGTGATCGCGCGGCGGGCCGCTTCGATCTGCCGCGCGGTGACGCGATCGGGCTCGAGAGCCTTGAGGCCGTAGGCCCCGAAATTCAAATCCGAACCGCCCTTCGCGAGGCCGTGGATACGGCCCTTATGCTGCTTGCGGAACTTCGTGCGCTTTGGACTCAGCATCGTTCTTACCCTTCTTAGCGCTGCTCTTGCGCGCGCTTGTCCTGGGCCATCGGATCGTGGGCCATGATCTCGCCCTTGAAGATCCAGACCTTGACGCCGCAGGTGCCGTAGGTGGTCTTGGCGGTGCCGATGCCGTAGTCGACGTCGGCGCGGAGGGTGTGCAGCGGCACACGGCCTTCGCGATACCACTCGGTGCGGGCGATTTCGGCCCCGCCGAGACGGCCGGCGCAGTTGATCCGGATGCCCTGGGCGCCCAAGCGCATCGCCGACTGCACCGCGCGCTTCATCGCGCGACGGAAGGCGACGCGGCGCTCGAGCTGCTGGGCGATGCTCTCGGCCACCAGCTGAGCGTCGAGCTCCGGCTTGCGGATCTCAACGATGTTGAGGTGCACTTCCGAGCCGACCTTCTTCGAGAGCTCCTTGCGGAGGGTCTCGATGTCGGCGCCCTTGCGGCCGATGATGATGCCCGGACGCGCGGAGTGGATGGTGATCCGCGCCTTCTTCGCCGGACGCTCGATCACGATGCGCGACACGCCCGCCTGCTGGAGCCGCTTCTTCAGGTGCTCGCGGATCGAGAGATCCTCGAGCAGCAGCTCGGCGTAGTCGCCGCGATCCGCGTACCAGCGGGAGTCCCAGGTGCGGTTGATGCCGACGCGCAGCCCGATCGGATTGACTTTGTGACCCATCAGACGGTCTCCTCGCGCTCGGTGACGACAATGGTCAGATTCGAGAAGATCTTCTCGATCCGGCCGGCACGACCGCGGGCGCGGGCGTGGAAGCGCTTCATCGTGATCGACTTGCCCACGAACGCCTCGGACACGACGAGCGAGTCGACGTCGAGCTGGTGGTTGTTCTCGGCGTTGGCGATCGCGGACTGGAGGCACTTCTTGACCTCGCCCGCGACCCGGCGCTTGGAGAACGTGAGCTCCGCGAGCGCGGATTCGGCGCTCTTGCCCCGGATCGACGCCGCGACCAGGTTGAGCTTGCGCGGGCTGGTGCGGATGACGTGGCTGTAAGCTTTCGCCGCGTTATCCGGCAGAGCGCGCTTGGCCTGCTGCTTGCCCATCGTTACTTCCTCTTCGCCTTCTTGTCCGCGGTATGCCCGTAGTAGGTACGGGTAGGCGCGAACTCGCCGAACTTGTGGCCGACCATCTCCTCGGTGACGAGCACCGGGATGAACTTCTGCCCGTTGTGAACGCCGAAGGTCAGGCTCACGAACTGGGGCATGATCGTCGATCGGCGCGACCACGTCTTGATCACTTCATTGCGGCCGGAAGCGCGGGAGGCTTCAGCCTTCTTCAGGAGGTATCCGTCCACAAACGGACCTTTCCAT
Organism: uncultured Alphaproteobacteria bacterium; assembly: GCA_900079695.1. Classification (NCBI taxonomy): domain Bacteria; kingdom Pseudomonadati; phylum Pseudomonadota; class Alphaproteobacteria; species uncultured Alphaproteobacteria bacterium. Next base: position 3,857,300 of record LT599022.1, on the reverse strand, counting down.
ACGGAACGAGCCACAGTCGTTCTCCCTTACTTCTTCTTCGCCAGGTGACGGCTGCGCATAATCAGCCGATCAGTTTTCTTGTTGGTGCGGGTCCGCTTGCCCTTGGTCGGCTGGCCCCACGGCGTCACCGGATGGGCGCCGCCGTTGGTCCGACCGCCCAACGGGTGATCGACCGGGTTCATCGAGATGCCGCGAACGTGCGGACGACGACCCAACCAACGATTACGGCCGGCCTTGCCCAGGTTGATGTTCTGGTTGTCCGGGTTGGACACCGCACCCACCGTGGCGAAGCACTCGCCGCGCACCAGACGCAGCTCGCCGCTGCTCAAACGCAGCTGGGCGTAGCCGCCGTCCTTACCGATCAACTGCGCGTAGCAGCCCGCCGACCGCGCCATCTGCCCGCCGCGGCCGAGCTTCATCTCGACGTTGTGGACGATGGTGCCGACCGGCATGTTCTTCATCGGCATCGCGTTGCCGGGCTTGATATCGGCCCGTTCGGACGCCACCACCTGATCGCCGACGTTCAGGCGCTGGGGCGCGAGAATGTAAGCGACCTCGCCGTCCTCATAGCGGATGAACGCGATGAAGGCGGTGCGGTTGGGGTCGTACTCCAGCCGCTCGACGGTCGCGGGAATATCCATCTTCCGCCGCTTGAAGTCAACCATGCGATACTTGCGCTTGTGACCGCCGCCGCGCCACCACACCGTGGTGCGGCCGGTGTTGTTGCGGCCGCCCGAGCTGGAGAGACCCTCGGTGAGGGTCTTTTCCGGCTTGCCCTTGTAGAGCTCCGAGCGATCCACCAGCACCAGCGCGCGGGTGCCCGGGGTCATCGGGTTGAAGGTTTTCAAAGCCATGATCTTAAACCCCCGTCGAGACGTCGATCGTCTGGCCTTCGGCCAGGGTCACGTACGCCTTCTTCACGTCCGAGCGCTGGCCGGGCCGACCCTTGAAGCGCTTCAGCTTGCCCTTCTGGCGCAGCGTGTTCACCGCCGCCACCTTGACCCCGAAGATGCCCTCGACCGCGGCCGCAACCTCGAGCTTCGAGGCGTCGAGCGGAACGCGGAAGGTCACCTGGTTGTGCTCGGAGCCGAGCGTCGCCTTTTCGGTGATCACCGGAGCGCGCACGATGTCGTACATCCGCTCCTTCGAAATCTTGATCGCCTTGGTCATTTCAGACGGGCCTCCAGGTGCTCCACGGCGGCCTTGGTGAGAACCAGGGTGTCGCGCCGCAGGATGTCGTAGACGTTCGCGCCCTGCTGCGGCAGCACGTCGACGCCGATCACGTTGCGGGAAGCGAGGGCGAGGTTGCCGTCCACTTCCGGACCGTCGATGATCAGAGCCGATTCCCAGCCGAGCGCCTTGAGCTTCAGAGCGAAGTCCTTGGTCTTGGCCGAGTCGAACTTGCCGTCCTCGAGAACCACCAGCTTGCCCTCGGCAACCTTCGCCGACAGCGCGGTCTTGAGGCCGAGCTTCTTGAACTTCTTGGTCAGATCGTGCTCGTGCGAGCGCACCACCGGGCCGAAGATCGTCGCGCCGCCGCGGTACTGCGGGCTGCGCAGCGAACCCTGGCGGGCATGACCCGTGCCCTTCTGCTTGTAGGGCTTCTTGGTGGTGCCGGCGACGTCGCTGATCCCCTTGGTCTTGTGGGTGCCGGCGCGACGCTTGGCGAGCTGCCAGTTGACCATGCGATGCAGAATGTCCGCACGCACGGGCATCCCGAACACGCCTTCGGCGAGCTCGATGGAGCCGACGCTCTGGGCGTCGAAGTTGATCACGTCCTGCTTCATCGCCGGTTATTCCTTGTCCTGAGTGGCGACGGCATCGGCGGCGGCCTTGACCGCGCCGGGGAACGGCACGCCCTCGGGCAGCTTGCGCTTGACCGCGTCGGAGACCAGCACCCAGCCGCCCTCGGAGCCCGGCACCGCGCCGCGAACCAGGATCAGGCCCCGGTCGGCGTCGGTGGAGACCACCTGAAGGTTCTGCTGGGTGGCGCGCTCGGCGCCCATATGGCCGGCCATCTTCTTGCCCTTGAACACCTTGCCCGGGTCCTGGCACTGGCCGGTGGAACCGTGCGAACGGTGCGAGACCGAGACGCCGTGGGTGGCTTCGAGGCCGCGGAAGTTGTGACGCTTCATACCGCCGGCGAAGCCCTTACCGATGGAGGTGCCGGCGACGTCGACGAACTGGCCCGGGACGAAGTGCTCGACCGAAAGCTCGCACCCGACGTCGAGGAGACAATCCTCGGAAACGACGAATTCGGCGAGCTTCTTCTTCGGCTCCACCTTGGCCGCCGCGAAGTGGCCCCGCATCGCCTTCGACACGTTCTTCACCTTCGCGGACCCGACGCCAAGCTGGACCGCAGTGTAGCCATGGGTATCGACCTTGCGCGTCGCCACCACCTGGCAGCCGTCCACCTTGAGCACGGTGACCGGAACGTGCCGGCCGTCCTCGGTGAACACGCGGGTCATGCCCATCTTCTGCGCAATAAGACCGGATCGCATGATTTCCGTTCCCTTACAGCTTGATCTCGACATCGACGCCGGCCGCGAGGTCGAGCTTCATCAGCGCGTCCACGGTCTGCGGAGTCGGGTCAACGATATCCAACAAGCGCTTGTGAGTCCGAATCTCGAACTGTTCGCGCGACTTCTTGTCGATGTGCGGGGAGCGGTTCACGGTGAACTTTTCGACCCGCGTCGGCAGCGGGATCGGACCCCGCACCTGGGCACCCGTGCGCTTGGCGGTATTGACGATCTCGCGCGTGGACTGGTCCAGCACGCGGTGATCGAACGCCTTCAAGCGAATGCGGATGTTCTGACCTTCCATCATGGCTTTCACACCGTTGTTGCGTCGGGCGTCCGCATACCGCGGAGCGCGTCCGGGAGCGGACGCCCGAGCTGTTCAATCCTTACTCGATGATCGAGGCCACCACGCCGGCGCCGACGGTGCGGCCGCCTTCGCGGATCGCGAAGCGCAGGCCTTCGTCCATCGCGATCGGCGCGATCAGGTCGACTTCCATCGAAATGTTGTCGCCCGGCATCACCATCTCGACACCTTCCGGCAGAACCACCGAACCCGTCACGTCGGTCGTGCGGAAGTAGAACTGCGGACGGTAGTTCGAGAAGAACGGCGTATGACGACCGCCTTCTTCCTTCGTCAGGATGTACGCCTCGGCCTTGAACTTGGTGTGCGGCGTGATCGAGCCCGGGGCCGCCAGAACCTGGCCGCGCTCCACGTCCTCGCGCTTCGTGCCGCGCAGCAGCGCGCCGATGTTGTCGCCCGCCTCGCCCTGGTCCAGAAGCTTGCGGAACATCTCCACGCCCGTGCAGGTGGTCTTCGTGGTGTCCCGCAGGCCCACGATCGCGACTTCGTCGCCCACCTTCAGAACGCCGCGCTCGATACGCCCGGTCACCACCGTGCCGCGACCCGAGATCGAGAACACGTCTTCGATCGGCATCAGGAACGGCTTGTCCTTCGGACGATCCGGCTGCGGAATGTAGCTGTCCACCGCGCGCATCAGCTCCAGGATCGACTCGCGACCGATCGCGTCGTCACGGCCTTCCAGCGCCGCAAGCGCCGACCCCTTCACGATCGGAATGTCGTCGCCCGGGAAGTCGTAGCTCGACAGAAGCTCGCGGATCTCCATCTCCACCAGCTCCAGAAGCTCCGGATCGTCGACCTGGTCAACCTTGTTCATGTACACCACGATCGCCGGAACGCCCACCTGACGCGCCAGAAGAATGTGCTCCCGCGTCTGCGGCATCGGGCCGTCCGCCGCCGAGCACACCAGGATCGCGCCGTCCATCTGCGCCGCGCCCGTGATCATGTTCTTCACGTAGTCCGCGTGGCCGGGGCAGTCCACGTGCGCGTAGTGACGGTTCTCCGTCGTGTACTCCACGTGCGCCGTGTTGATCGTGATGCCGCGCGCGCGCTCCTCGGGAGCCTTGTCGATCATATCGTACGCGCTGAACGTCGCACCGCCCGTCTCCGCCAGAACCTTCGTGATCGCCGCCGTCAGCGTCGTCTTCCCGTGGTCCACGTGGCCGATCGTGCCGATGTTGCAGTGCGGCTTATTCCGCTCGAACTTTTCCTTGGACATTTCCTGTCTCCGTCAAATCTTCTGTGTTTGCTTAACCGGCCATCTTTTCACGGATTTCGTCGGCCACGTTGCTCGGCACGTCCTGGTAATGATCGAAGATCATCGTGTACTGGGCGCGCCCCTGCGACATCGAGCGCAGGGTGTTGACGTAGCCGAACATGTTGGCGAGCGGCACGTGCGCGGTCACCACGCGGGCGATGCCGCGGCTGTCCATGCCGTTGACCTGACCACGACGGCTGTTCAGATCGCCGATGATGTCGCCCATGTATTCCTCGGGGGTGACGACCTCGACGTTCATGATCGGCTCGAGCAGCTTCGGACCCGCCTTGGCGATGCCCTCGCGGAACGCGGCGCGGGCCGCGATTTCGAAGGCGAGCACCGAGGAGTCGACGTCGTGGTAGGCGCCGTCGACCAGGGTCGCGGAGAAGTCGGTCACCGGGAAGCCCGCGATCACGCCGTTGTCGAGCGAGTTCGTGAGGCCCTTCTCGACGCCCGGCACGTATTCCTTCGGCACCGAGCCGCCGACGACCTTGCTCTCGAACACGAAGCCGGAGCCCGGCTCGCCCGGAGCGAAGACGATCTTGACGCGCGCGTACTGACCGGAACCGCCCGACTGCTTCTTGTGGGTGTAGTCGATCTCGTAGGTCTTGGAGATGGTCTCGCGGTACGCCACCTGCGGCGCGCCCACGTTGGCCTCGACCTTGAACTCGCGACGCATGCGGTCGACGATGATTTCGAGATGGAGCTCGCCCATGCCCTTGATCACGGTCTGGCCGGATTCCTGGTCGGTGGTGACGCGGAACGACGGATCCTCGGCCGCGAGACGCGCGAGCGCGAGACCCATCTTCTCCATGTCGGCCTTGGTCTTCGGCTCGACCGCGACCTCGATCACCGGGTCCGGGAACTCCATGCGCTCGAGGATCACCGGGTCCGAGGTGACGCAGAGGGTGTCGCCGGTGGTGGTGTCCTTGAGGCCGACCAGCGCGATGATGTCGCCGGCCCAGGCTTCCTTGACCTCTTCACGGTTGTTGGCGTGCATCTGCAGCATGCGGCCGATGCGCTCGCGCTTGTCCTTCACCGTATTCTGGACGTAGGACCCGCTCTCGAGCTTGCCCGAGTAGACGCGCACGAAGGTGAGCGACCCGACGAAGGGGTCGTTCATGATCTTGAACGCGAGGCCGGCGAACGGCTCGTCGTCCGACGAGTGACGCTCGATCGGGGTCTCGCCGTCCATCGCCACGCCCTTGATCGAGGCCACGTCGAGCGGGCTCGGCATGTAGTCCACCACCGCGTCGAGAAGCGGCTGGACGCCCTTGTTCTTGAACGAGGAGCCGCACAGCACCGGCACGAACTTCATGCCGACGGTGCCCTTGCGGATGCACGCCTTGAGAGTCGCCTCGTCGGGCTCGTTGCCTTCGAGGTAGGCTTCCATCGCGGCGTCGTCGACCTCGACGGCGGTCTCGAGCAGCTTCTCGCGATATTCCGCGGCCTGCTCGGCGTACTCGGCCGGAATGTCGATGTAGTCGTACTCGGCGCCGAGGTTCTCGTCGTGCCAGATCACCGCCTTCATCAGCACCAGGTCGATGAGGCCCTTGTAGTCGGCCTCGGAGCCGATCGGCAGATGCATCACCAGCGGGGTCGCGCCGAGGCGGTCGACGATCATGTCGACGCAACGGAAGAAGTTCGCGCCCATGCGGTCCATCTTGTTGACGAAGCAGATGCGCGGAACGTGGTACTTGTCCGCCTGCCGCCACACCGTCTCGGACTGCGGCTCGACGCCGGCCACCGAGTCGAACACCGCGACCGCACCGTCGAGAACGCGGAGCGAACGCTCCACTTCGATGGTGAAATCGACGTGGCCGGGGGTGTCGATGATGTTGATGCGATGGTTCTTCCAGAAACAGGTGGTCGCCGCGGAGGTAATGGTGATACCCCGCTCCTGCTCCTGTTCCATCCAATCCATGGTCGCAGCGCCGTCGTGCACCTCGCCGATCTTGTGGGACCGGCCGGTGTAATAGAGGATGCGCTCCGTGGTCGTCGTCTTGCCGGCATCGATGTGGGCCATGATGCCGATGTTGCGGTAGTCTGCAAGCGGGGTCTGGCGTGGCATGATCGTCAATCCTGGTCTTCTTTGGGTTACCAGCGGTAGTGCGAGAAGGCCTTGTTGGCGTCGGCCATGCGATGCGTATCTTCACGCTTCTTGACGGCGCCGCCGCGGTTGTTCGCGGCGTCCAACAGCTCGCCGGACAGGCGGTCGACCATCGTGGTTTCGGACCGCTTGCGGGCGAATTCGATCAACCAGCGGATCGCGAGGGCCTGACGGCGCTCGGCACGAACCTCCACGGGGACCTGATACGTCGCACCGCCGACGCGGCGGGAACGGACCTCGATCGCCGGCTTGACGTTGACAAGGGCCTCATGGAAGGTCTTGACCGCATCGCCGTTGGTCTTCGAAGCGATGCGATCCAGCGCGCCATAGACGATCTGCTCGGCCGTAGCCTTCTTGCCGTCCTTCATGACGCTGTTGATGAATTTCGCCAGTACGAGGTCACCGAACTTGGCGTCCGGCAGTACTTCGCGCTTAACTGCTGCGTGTCGACGAGACATCTTCCTTGACCTCTATAAATCGATATTACTTCGGACGCTTCGCGCCGTACTTGGAACGGCGCTGACGGCGGTCCTTCACACCCTGGGTATCCAGCGTGCCGCGGATGATGTGATAGCGCACGCCGGGAAGGTCCTTCACGCGGCCGCCGCGGATCATCACCACCGAGTGCTCCTGAAGGTTGTGACCTTCGCCCGGGATGTAGCTGGTGACTTCGAAACCGTTGGTGAGCCGCACGCGCGCAACCTTACGCAGCGCGGAGTTCGGCTTCTTCGGAGTCGTGGTGTAGACGCGGGTGCAGACGCCGCGCTTCTGGGGGCAGGCCTGCAGCGCCGGAACCTTGTTGCGGTTCACCTGCGGCTCGCGCGGCTTGCGGATCAACTGATTGATCGTCGGCATTGAGTGTTCCCTATTCCCAATATCACTCGATACACGAACGCCCCCCAGACCGCGGGTTTCCTCGCGATCCGGAGAACAAAACCCCCTCTCAGCGCGGTCCCTAAGGTGCGTTGAAAGGGAGACTTCGTGGCCGTTGTCGGCCGATTTCCATCAACAATCATCGGGTTCCGGGTGCTTGGGGCACGGCGTTTCCGGGCAGGCCCGGAAGGTTCCGCGTCCCGAACGGTCGGCACCGTCCGAATGAGGGGCGCACTATACGTATTCACCCCTGCCCCGTCAACCGGAGATTCCCGCCGCAAACGCGAACGCCGCCCGGGGGCCGGGCGGCGTTCTCGAAGCGATGAAAGGGCGGGTTTATTCGGCCGCCGGCGCATCCGGAGACGGGCCTTCGACCGACGGCGCCTCGTCGCCTTCCGGCAGCGCCTCGCGGTCCCGCTCGGCCGCCAGACGACGCAGGCGGCTCATCACCGAGCCGGTGCCCGCCGGGATCAGGCGGCCGACGATGACGTTCTCCTTGAGGCCGATCAGGCTGTCCACCTTGCCCGCCACCGCGGCCTCGGTGAGGACGCGGGTGGTCTCCTGGAACGACGCGGCGGAGATGAACGAGTGGGTCTGCAGGCTCGCCTTGGTGATGCCCTGCAGAACCGGCTTCGCCATCGCCGGACGGCCGTGCTCCTTCTCGGTGCGCTCGTTCTCCGCCTTGAAGTCGAAGCGGTCGACCAGCTCGCCGGCGAGGAAGGTGGTGTCGCCGGGCTCGGTGACCTCGACCTTCTGCAGCATCTGGCGCGAGATCACCTCGATGTGCTTGTCGTTGATCTTCACGCCCTGGAGACGGTAGACGTCCTGGATCTCCTTGATCAGGTAGTTGGCCAGCGCCTCGACACCCATCACCTGAAGGATGTCGTGCGGCACCGGGCTGCCGTCCATCAGGCTGTCGCCGCGGCGGACGTAGTCGCCCTCCTGCACCGTGACGTGCTTGCCCTTCGGGATCAGGTACTCGATCGGATCGCCGTCCTCCGGCACCACCAGCAGGCGCCGCTTGTTCTTGTAGTCCTTGCCGAACTCCACGCGACCGTCGATGTCGGAGATGATCGCGTAGTCCTTCGGCTTGCGCGCCTCGAACAGCTCGGCGACGCGCGGCAGACCGCCGGTGATGTCGCGGGTCTTCGAACCTTCCCGCGGGATACGCGCCAGCACGTCGCCGGCGTTGACCTTCTGGCCGTTGTCGACCGAGAGGATCGCGTCGGCCGAGAGGAAGTAGCGCGCCTCCTGATCGTTGCCGAGGGTGATCACCTCGCCCTTGTCGTCGCGCAGGGTGATGCGCGGCTTGAGGTCGGCCGACTTGCCGGTCTGCTTGAAGTCGGTGACGACGCGGCTGGTCATGCCGGTGGCGTCGTCCATCACCTCCTTCATCGAGATCCCCTCGATGAGGTCGACGTAATTGACGATGCCCTCGCGCTCGGTGACGATCGGCATGGTGTAGGGATCCCACTCGGCGAGCTTCTGCCCCTTCTCCACCGCGGCCTTGTCCTCGGTGAGGAGCTTGGCGCCGTAGGGCACGCGGTAACGGGCGCGCTCGCGCCCGGTCGGGCTCAGGAGCACCAGTTCCATGTTGCGGCCCATCACCACCGGCACGCCTTCCGAGTTGAGCACCACGTTGCGGTTCTCGATCTTCACCGCCGCCTCGTAGGGGGCTTCGATCGACGAGACTTCCGCGCCGCGCTGCGCCGCACCGCCGATGTGGAAGGTACGCATGGTGAGCTGCGTGCCCGGCTCGCCGATCGACTGCGCCGCGATCACGCCGACCGCCTCGCCCATGTTGACCGGCGTGCCGCGCGCGAGATCGCGACCGTAGCACTTGGCGCAGATGCCGACCTCGGTCTCGCAGGTGAGCACCGACCGGATGCGCACGCTCTCGATGCCCGCGGCCTCGATCCGCGCCACGTCCTTCTCGTCGATCAGGTCGCCCTTGCGGACGATCACCGAATCGTCGGCCGGGTCGAGCACGTCTTCGAGCGCGGTGCGGCCGAGGATACGCTCGCCGAGCGAGGCGACGACGTTGCCGCCCTCGATCGCCGCGGTGGCGATCAGGCCGCGCTCGGTGCCGCAATCCTCCTCGGTGATGATCGCGTCCTGGGCGACGTCCACCAGACGGCGGGTGAGGTAGCCCGAGTTCGCGGTCTTGAGCGCGGTGTCGGCGAGGCCCTTACGCGCGCCGTGGGTCGAGTTGAAGTACTCGAGAACCGTCAGACCTTCCTTGAAGTTGGAGATGATCGGCGTCTCGATGATCTCGCCCGACGGCTTCGCCATCAGGCCGCGCATGCCGGCGAGCTGCTTCATCTGCGCCGCCGAGCCGCGGGCGCCCGAGTGGGCCATCATGTACACCGAGTTGATGCCGGTGCCCGCCTCGATGCGCGAGATCTCCTTCATCATCTCGTCGGCGACGCGGTCGGTACAGGCCGACCACGCGTCCACCACCTTGTTGTACTTTTCGCCCTTGGTGATCAGGCCGTCCTGATACTGCTGCTCGAACTCCTTCACCTGGGTCTCGGTCTCGTGGATCATCCCCTCCTTCGACGGCGGGATGACGAGGTCGTCCTTGCCGAAGGAGATGCCGGCGTTGCAGGCCTCGCGGAAGCCGAGCTTCATGATCCGGTCGGCGAAGATCACCGTCTCCTTCTGACCGCAGTGGCGGTACACGGTGTCGATGACGTCGCCGATTTCCTTCTTGCGCAGCAGGCGGTTGACCACCGAGTACGGCACCTGCGGATGACGCGGCAGCAGTTCGCCGATCATCATCCGGCCCGGCGTGGTCTCGATCCGGCTGGTGACGAGTTCGCCCTCGTCGGTGTAGTGGGTGACGCGCGCCTGCACCTTGGCGTGCAGCGACACCACCTTGTGCTCGAGCGCGTGGCGGATTTCGTCGAGGTTGGCGAACGCCATGCCCTCGCCGAGCTCGCCCTTGCCCTGCATCGAGAGATAGTAGAGGCCGAGAATGATGTCCTGCGTCGGCACGATGATCGGCTTGCCGTTCGCGGGGCTGAGGATGTTGTTGGTCGACATCATCAGCACGCGGGCTTCGAGCTGCGCCTCCAGCGACAGCGGCACGTGGACCGCCATCTGGTCGCCGTCGAAGTCGGCGTTGAAGGCGGTGCAGACCAGCGGATGCAGCTGGATCGCCTTGCCTTCGATCAGGGTCGGCTCGAACGCCTGGATGCCGAGGCGGTGCAGCGTCGGCGCGCGGTTGAGCATCACCGGGTGCTCGCGGATCACCTCTTCGAGGATGTCCCACACCTCCGGCCGCTCCTTCTCGACCATCCGCTTCGCCGCCTTGATGGTGGTGGCGATGCCGTAGAGTTCGAGCTTGGAGTAGACGAACGGCTTGAACAGTTCGAGCGCCATCTTCTTCGGCAGGCCGCACTGGTGCAGTTTGAGCTCCGGCCCGACGGTGATCACCGAACGGCCCGAGTAGTCGACGCGCTTGCCCAGCAGGTTCTGACGGAAGCGGCCCTGCTTGCCCTTGAGCATGTCGGCCAAGGACTTCAGCGGGCGCTTGTTGGCGCCGGTGATGGCGCGGCCGCGACGGCCGTTGTCGAACAGCGCGTCGACCGCCTCCTGCAGCATGCGCTTTTCGTTGCGGATGATGATGTCCGGCGCGCGCAGCTCGATCAGCCGCCGCAGGCGATTGTTGCGGTTGATGACGCGGCGGTAGAGGTCGTTGAGGTCGGAGGTCGCGAAGCGGCCGCCGTCGAGCGGCACCAGCGGGCGCAGCTCCGGCGGGATCACAGGAATCACCTCGAGGATCATCCATTCCGGCCGGGTGTTGCTCTCGCAGAACGCCTCGACCACCTTGAGGCGCTTGATCAGCTTCTTGCGCTTGGCCTCGGAGGTGGTTTCGCGCAGTTCGGCGCGCAGGGTCTTGCGATCCTCCTCAACGTCGATCTGGCTGAGGATCTCGCGCAGCGCCTCGGCGCCGATGCCGGCGCGGAAGCTGTCCTCGCCGTATTCCTCGACCGCCATCTGATACTGCTCTTCCGAGAGCAGTTCGAGGCGCTTCAGCGGAGTGAGGCCGGGCTCGACGACGACGTAGTTCTCGAAGTAGAGGACGCGCTCGAGATCCTTCAGGGTCATGTCGACCATCAGGCCGATGCGGCTCGGCAGCGACTTCAGGAACCAGATGTGCGCCACCGGAGCGGCGAGCTCGATGTGGCCCATGCGCTCGCGCCGCACCTTCGAGAGCGTGACCTCGACGCCGCACTTCTCGCAGATGATGCCGCGGTACTTCATCCGCTTGTACTTGCCGCAGAGGCACTCGTAGTCCTTGATCGGACCGAAGATGCGGGCGCAGAACAGGCCGTCGCGCTCCGGCTTGAAGGTCCGGTAGTTGATGGTTTCCGGCTTCTTGATCTCACCGAACGACCAGGCGCGGATCTGCTCCGGCGACGCGATCGCGATCTCGATCTGATCGAACGACTGCGTGCCCGACACCTGGCCGAAAATCTTGGTAAGTTCGTTCATGCCTTTGCGCTCCTTGGAATGCGCTTAAAAATTCGATGGGCGGCGGCCCCGGGCGGCAGTCCGCCCGGGGCTCGGGGCCTCGCTCAGAAGTCGCGCTGGCTCAGCTCGACGTTGAGGCACAGGGACCGCATTTCCTTGACCAGGACGTTGAACGATTCCGGGATGCCCGCCTCGAAGGTGTCGTCGCCGCGGACGATCGCCTCGTAGACCTTGGTCCGGCCCGACACGTCGTCGGACTTCACCGTCAACATTTCCTGCAAGGTGTAAGCCGCGCCGTAGGCCTCGAGGGCCCACACTTCCATTTCGCCGAAGCGTTGGCCGCCGAACTGCGCCTTGCCGCCCAGCGGCTGCTGGGTCACGAGGCTGTACGGACCGATCGAACGCGCGTGGATCTTGTCGTCCACGAGGTGGTGGAGCTTCAGCATGTAGATGTAGCCCACCGTCACCTTGCGGTCGAACGGTTCGCCGGTGCGGCCGTCGTAGAGCTGCGACTGGGCCGAGCTGTCCAGCCCCGCCTGGGTCAGCATCTCGACGATGTCGGTTTCCTTGGCGCCGTCGAACACCGGGGTCGCCATCGGCACGCCGTTCCTGAGATAGGACGCCATGTCGATAAGGGAAGCGTCGTCGAGCGGCGCAAGGTCTTCCTTGGTGTGGGTCGCGCCGTAGACGGTTTCGAGCTTCTCGCGCAGCGCCGCGGGTTCGGCCTTGCCCGCCTGCACCTGGTCGATCAGCCGGCCGATCTGACGGCCGAGGTTGGCCGCCGCCCAGCCGAGGTGGGTTTCGAGAATCTGGCCGACGTTCATGCGCGAAGGCACGCCGAGCGGGTTCAGCACGATGTCCATCGGCGTGCCGTCGGCGAGGTACGGCATGTCCTCGACCGGCAGGATGCGCGAGATCACGCCCTTGTTGCCGTGACGGCCCGCCATCTTGTCGCCCGGTTGCAGCTTGCGCTTCACCGCCACGAACACCTTGACCATCTTCAGCACGCCGGGCGGCAGTTCGTCGCCGCGCTGGAGCTTGTCCACCTTGTTTTCGAAGCGCTCCTGCAGCTTCTGCACGGTGTCTTCGAAGTGGCGCTTCAGCACCTCGACGCGGCCCATCACCTCGTCGGAGGTGACGGCGATCTGCCGCCACTGGCCCGGAGTCCAGTCGGCGAGCAGCGCGTCGGAGACGATCTCGCCCGCCTTCATCCCCTTCGGACCGGCCACCACTTCATGGCCCATCAGGAGGTCGCGCAGGCGCTGGTTGAACGAGGTTTCGAGAATCGCCTTCTCGTCGTCGCGGTCCTTGGCGAGACGCTCGATCTCCTGGCGCTCGATCGCCATCGCACGCTCGTCCTTGTCGACGCCGCGGCGCGAGAACACCCGCACCTCGACGATCGTGCCGGTGACGCCCGGCGGAACGCGGAGCGAGGTGTCGCGCACGTCGGTGGCCTTCTCGCCGAAGATCGCGCGGAGCAGCTTCTCTTCCGGCGTCATCGGGCTTTCGCCCTTCGGCGTGACCTTGCCGACGAGGATGTCGCCCGCCTTGACGTCGGCGCCGATGTAGACGATGCCCGCCTCGTCGAGGTTCTTGAGCGCGTCTTCGCCGACGTTGGGGATGTCGCGGGTGATTTCCTCCTGGCCGAGCTTGGTGTCGCGCGCCATCACTTCGAATTCCTCGATGTGGATCGAGGTGAAGACGTCGTCGCGCACGATCCGCTCGGAGATCAGGATCGAGTCCTCGTAGTTGTAGCCGTTCCACGGCATGAACGCGACCAGCACGTTCCGGCCGAGGGCGAGCTCGCCCATCTCGGTCGAGGGACCGTCGGCGATGATGTCGCCCTTCTTCACGAAGTCGCCGACCTGCACCAGCGGACGCTGGGTGATGCAGGTGGACTGGTTCGAGCGCTGGAACTTCGCCAGGGTGTAGATGTCGACGCCGGTATCCGCCGCGCCGGTCTCCTCGGAGACCGCGTGGATGACGATACGGGTGGCGTCCATCTGCTGCACCCGGCCGGAACGCCGGGCGACGATCGCGGCGCGGCTGTCCTGCGCCACCGCGGCCTCCATGCCGGTGCCGACGAACGGCGCCTCGGCCTTGAGGAGCGGCACCGCCTGACGCTGCATGTTCGAACCCATCAGCGCGCGGTTGGCGTCGTCGTTCTCGAGGAACGGAATCAGCGCCGCGGCCACCGAGACGAGCTGCTTCGGCGAGACGTCCATGAGCTGGATCTCGGACGCCGGAACCATCAGCACTTCGCCCGCCTTACGCGCGGGGAGAAGCTCGTCGACGAACTTGCCGCTCTCGTCCACCGGGGCGGAGGCCTGGGCGATGTGGTAACGCCCCTCCTCCATCGCCGACATGTAGACCACCTCGTCGGTGACGCGGCAGTCGATCACGCGGCGGTACGGGGTCTCGATGAAGCCGTACTGGTTGACCCGCGCGAAAGTGGCGAGCGAGTTGATCAGACCGATGTTCGGGCCTTCCGGCGTCTCGATCGGGCAGATGCGGCCGTAGTGGGTCGGGTGCACGTCGCGCACCTCGAAGCCCGCGCGCTCGCGGGTGAGACCGCCCGGCCCGAGCGCCGAGAGGCGGCGCTTGTGGGTGATCTCGGCGAGCGGGTTGGTCTGGTCCATGAACTGCGAGAGCTGCGACGAGCCGAAGAACTCGCGCACCGCCGCCGCCGCCGGCTTGGCGTTGATGAGGTCGTGCGGCATCACGGTGTCGATGTCGACCGAGCTCATCCGCTCGCGGATCGCGCGCTCCATGCGCAGCAGGCCGATGCGGTACTGGTTCTCCATCAGTTCGCCGACCGAACGCACCCGGCGGTTGCCGAGATGGTCGATATCGTCGATCTCGCCCTTGCCGTCCTTGAGGTCGAGGAGCACGCGGAGGATCGCGAGGATGTCCTCCTTGCGCAGCACCCGCAGGCTCTCGGGGGCGACGTCGGTGGAGAGGTCGAGGCGCGCGTTCATCTTGACGCGGCCGACCGCCGAGAGGTCGTAGCGCTCGCTGTCGAAGAACAGGCCCTCGAACAGCGTCTCCGCGGTTTCGAGGGTCGGCGGCTCGCCCGGGCGCATCACGCGGTAGATGTCGACCAGCGCTTCCTCGCGGCAGGAGTTCTTGTCCGCCGCCAGGGTGTTGCGCAGGTACGGGCCGGTCGCGCTGTCGATGCGCAGCACCGGCACCTCGATGAGCTTCGCCGCGTCGAGCGCGTCGAGCACCGCCTGGGTCAGCTCGTTGCCGGCCTCCGCCAGCACTTCGCCGGTGTCCTCGTTGACGATGTCCTCGGCGGCGTAGCGGCCGATCAGCTCCGACGACGGGATGCGCACGCGCGAAGCGTTGCTCTCGGTGACGTGGCGCAGCACCCGCGGGGTAATCTTCTTGCCCGCCTCGACCAGCACCTCGCCGGAGTCCGCGTCCACCAGGTCGTAGTCGAGCTTGACGCCGCGGAGCGCCTGCACGTCGAGCGCCGCGCACCAGCCCTCGGCGTCGCGGGTGTAGATCACCCGCTGATAGAAGGTGCCGAGGATCTCCTCGGCCGACATCCCCTCGGCCTCGGCCGGGTCGAGCTTGCGGCCGTCCTCGGCGAGGGCGCGGCGGCGGTCGGCGGTCGCGGCGCTATCGAGGGCGTAGAGCAGCGTCGTCACCGGCAGCTTGCGGCGGCGGTCGATGCGCACGTACACGAGGTCCTTGGCGTCGAACTCGAAGTCGAGCCACGAGCCGCGGTAGGGGATCACCCGCGCCGCGAACAGGAACTTGCCCGAGGAGTGGGTCTTGCCCTTGTCGTGGTCGAAGAACACGCCCGGGCTGCGGTGCATCTGCGAAACGATGACGCGCTCGGTGCCGTTGATGATGAAGGTGCCCTTCGACGTCATCAGGGGCATGTCGCCCATGTAGACGTCCTGCTCCTTGATGTCGCGGATCGACCGGGCGCCGGTGTCCTCGTCGATGTCCCACACCACCAGACGCAGGGTCACCTTGAGCGGCGCGGCGAAGGTCATGCCGCGCTGCTGGCACTCGTCGACGTCGTACTTCGGGGTTTCGAGCTCGTAGCCGACGAATTCGAGCTCGCCGCGACCGGTGAAGTCCTTGATCGGGAAGACCGACTTGAACACTTCCTGGAGCCCGGAGTCCTGCCGCTGCGCGAGCGGCGTGCCGATCTGAAGGAACTGGTCGTAGGAGTTCTTCTGAACCTCGATCAGATTCGGCATGGTGGCCACGGACGGAATCCGTCCGAAACTCCGGCGCACCCTTTTACAACCCGTCAGAGAGCCCGACATCGCCGCTCCTTATGCACGTCACACATTCGTTCGCCGGGCGCACCATGCGCCCCGCGCCTCGCAACCGCAGCGTCGCCGCGCGGCCGCCAACCTCGCCGCCGCAACCGGCGGGAATTCCTACGCTTCCGATCCCCGCGCGCGCACGGAGATGGGAAGCGCAGACGGGTCGACCCGCACCGCGATGACCTCGCGGTGCGGGACGACCCAGACTTGGATAGTCCGACGCACGAATGCGTCTTACTTCAGCTCGACGGTCGCGCCGGCTTCCTCGAGCTGCTTCTTCAGGGCGGCGGCTTCGTCCTTCGAGCAGCCTTCCTTCACGGTCTTCGGAGCGCCCTCGACCAGGTCCTTGGCTTCCTTCAGGCCAAGGCCGGTGATCGCGCGCACTTCCTTGATCACGTTGATCTTCTTCTCGCCGGCGGCGGCGAGGATCACGTCGAACTCGGTCTGCTCCTCGGCCGGGGCGGCGGCGGCAGCCGGGCCCGCGGCGGCGGCGACGGCCACCGGAGCGGCGGCGGAGACGCCCCACTTCTCTTCGAGCAGCTTCGCGAGCTCGGCGGCTTCCATGACGGTGAGGGCGGAGAGCTCGTCGACGAGCTTGTTCAGATCGGCCATTTCAAATTGTCCTTGTCAGGCTTGAACGTTCAGATATGCAGAGAAAAACCGCTTACGCCGCGGCGCCCTTGTCGGCATAGGCCGCGAAGACACGCGCAAGCTGGCCGGCCGGAGCCTGGACCACGCCCGCCACCTTGGTGGCCGGGGCCTGGAGCAGGCCGAGCAGCTTGCCGCGCAGTTCGTCGAGCGACGGCATCGTCGCCAGGGCCTTGACCCCGTTGGCGTCGAGCACCGTCTTGCCGAGCGAACCGCCGACAATCACCAGCTTGTCGTTCTTCTTCGCGAACTCGACGGCGGCCTTGGCGGCGGCGACGGGATCGACCGAAGTCGCGATCGCCGTCGGCCCGACGAAATAATCGCCGGCACCCTCGAAATCCGTGCCTTCCAGAGCGAGACGGGTAAGCCGATTCTTCGTAACCTTGAAACCGGCGCCGGCCGCGCGCATCTGCCCGCGGAGGTTGGTCATCTCCTCGACCGTCAGCCCCTTGTACTGGGTGACGACGACGAGCGAAACCTCGTTGAACAGCGCGTTGAGCGAACGCACCAGTTCGGATTTTTCCTCTCGGTTCACTTTCGTCTCCGTATGTTGACCCAGGGTTTCCGCCCCGGATCGGGAGCCCGACCGGGCGCATCGCGCCCGCCCGGATGGACGAACCTGCCCTCGAAAGCTCAAGCCTGGGGAACGTTTCCGTCCCGAGAAACTTGCTCTCCCGTCTGCGCAGGTGGCCAGCCATTAAACCGTCCCGGAACGGACGGCGCCTGCGGTCTCGGACAGGTACTGAGAAGGGGTTCCCCCCTTCGCGCCGACCCCGGGGCAAGGCCCCGGCGCCGGAATTCACTCATATGGTGTCGCTTACGCGACGATGTCGGAGACCTGGATCTTCAGACCCGGGCCCATGGTGGTCGAAACCGACACCTTCTTGAGGTACACGCCCTTCGCGCCCGACGGCTTCGCCTTGTTGATCGCGTCGACGAACGCCTTGATGTTGTCGGCGATCTGCGCAGCCGAGAACGACGCGCGGCCGACGCCGCCGTGGACGATGCCCGCCTTCTCGACGCGGAACTGCACCTGACCGCCCTTCGCGGCCTTCACCGCCTCGGCGACGTTCATGGTGACGGTGCCGAGCTTCGGGTTCGGCATCAGGCCGCGCGGACCGAGCACCTTACCGAGACGGCCGACGACGCCCATCATGTCCGGGGTCGCGATGCAACGGTCGAAGTCCATCTGGCCGCCCTGGATGATTTCCATCAGGTCTTCGGCACCGACGAGCTCCGCGCCCGCTTCCTTCGCCTCGTCGGCCTTCGGGCCCTTGGCGAACACCGCGACGCGCACGGTCTTGCCGGTGCCGTGCGGCAGCGACACGACGCCGCGCACCATCTGGTCGGCGTGGCGCGGGTCGACGCCGAGGTTGAGCGCGACCTCGACGGTCTCGTCGAACTTCGCCTTGGCGTTCGCCTTCAGCAGGTCGACGGCCTCGGCGAGGGTGTAGAACTTGTTGCGGTCGACGCCTTCGTAGGCGGAAGTCAGTCGCTTTCCGAGATTCGCCATGACGCCTTACTCCGTAACCTGAAGGCCCATGGAACGGGCGGAACCGCGCACCATTTCCATGGCCGCTTCGACGGTGTGGCAGTTGAGGTCAGGCATCTTCGACGACGCGATCTCGCGGACCTGCGCCTCGGACACCGAGCCGGCGGTGGAAGCGCCCGGAGTCTGGCTGCCCTTCTGCACGCCCGCCGCCTTCTTGAGGTAGTAGCTGATCGGCGGCAGCTTGGTGATGAAGGTGAAGGTGCGGTCCGAGAACGCGGTGATCACCACCGGAACCGGCATGCCCGGCTCCATGTTCTGGGTCTGCGCGTTGAACGCCTTGCAGAACTCCATAATGTTGAGGCCGCGCTGACCGAGCGCCGGGCCGATCGGCGGCGACGGATTCGCCTTGCCGGCCGGAACCTGGAGCTTGATGAAGCCCACGATTTTCTTAGCCATGTGTCTCACTCTCTATGGGCGGCCGGGAATTCCCGTCGCGCCGTGGAAGGACTGCGGTTTGCGGCCCTGGCCAGGCCTCCCGCAGGTTCGCCGCGCCCCCGCCGGGGGCTGCGGAAATCCTCAGCTGATCTTCTCGACCTGACCGTACTCCAGCTCCACCGGGGTCGAACGGCCGAAGATCGACACCGCAACCTTGATGCGGCTCTTCTCCTCGTCGACTTCTTCGACCACGCCGTTGAAGCTGGTGAACGGACCGTCGGAGACCCGCACCTGCTCGCCGATCTCGAACACCACCGAGGGCTTCGGACGATCGACGCCCTCCTGCACCTGGGTCATGATCCGCTGCGCCTCGGTCTCGGTGATCGGCACCGGGCGGCCGCGGCCGCCGAGGAAGTCGGTGACCTTCGCGGTGTTCTTGACGAGATGCCAGCTTTCGTCGGTCAGAACCATCTTGACCAGGACGTAGCCGGGGAAAAACTTGCGCTCGGCGTTCACCTTCGAGCCGCGCCGGACCTCGACGACCTCTTCGGTCGGCACCAACACTTCCTCGAACAGGTCCGCCATGCCCTTCTGAGTCGCCTGCTCGCGGATCGATTGGGCGACCTTCTTCTCGAAACCGGAATAGACGTGCACGACGTACCAGCGCGCCTGCATCAGCTTACCCTCCAATCCCGAGAACCGTCTGAATCCCCAGCGAGAACACCGTGTCCACGAGGAACAGGAAGATCGACGCCACCACCGCCATGGACATCACCATCACGGTCGACAGCATCGTCTCCTTGCGCGTGGGCCAGACGACCTTCGCCAGTTCCTGTCGAACCTGACGCACAAACTGACCGGGGGAGGTCTTCGCCATTACCACATCCAAACATGTTTTGCCGCGCGTGATCGCGGGCCTCGGCCCGCCGCGCGGAAGCTCTCGCTAAACCCGTCGTGTCGTCTCGCCGCCATGGCAGGGGTGGCAGGGATCGAACCCGCAACCCCCGGTTTTGGAGACCGGTGCTCTACCAGTTGAGCTACACCCCTACACCAGGCGCGACGCCGACCTTCGGAACGGGTCGTCTTCCCGAAGGCGGGCGAGACTATCCCGCTCGCCTTCGGCAATCAAGCACTTTTCCACCGTTTCGAGAACGATGGAAAAGCCCTCGTCGATTTACTCGATGATCAAGGCCACCACGCCGGCGCCGACGGTGCGGCCGCCTTCGCGGATCGCGAAGCGCAGGCCTTCGTCCATCGCGATCGGCGCGATCAGGTCGACTTCCATCGAAATGTTGTCGCCCGGCATCACCATCTCGACACCTTCCGGCAGAACCACCGAACCCGTCACGTCGGTCGTGCGGAAGTAGAACTGCGGACGGTAGTTCGAGAAGAACGGCGTATGACGACCGCCTTCTTCCTTCGTCAGGATGTACGCCTCGGCCTTGAACTTGGTGTGCGGCGTGATCGAGCCCGGGGCCGCCAGAACCTGGCCGCGCTCCACGTCCTCGCGCTTCGTGCCGCGCAGCAGCGCGCCGATGTTGTCGCCCGCCTCGCCCTGGTCCAGAAGCTTGCGGAACATCTCCACGCCCGTGCAGGTGGTCTTCGTGGTGTCCCGCAGGCCCACGATCGCGACTTCGTCGCCCACCTTCAGAACGCCGCGCTCGATACGCCCGGTCACCACCGTGCCGCGACCCGAGATCGAGAACACGTCTTCGATCGGCATCAGGAACGGCTTGTCCTTCGGACGATCCGGCTGCGGAATGTAGCTGTCCACCGCGCGCATCAGCTCCAGGATCGACTCGCGACCGATCGCGTCGTCACGGCCTTCCAGCGCCGCAAGCGCCGACCCCTTCACGATCGGAATGTCGTCGCCCGGGAAGTCGTAGCTCGACAGAAGCTCGCGGATCTCCATCTCCACCAGCTCCAGAAGCTCCGGATCGTCGACCTGGTCAACCTTGTTCATGTACACCACGATCGCCGGAACGCCCACCTGACGCGCCAGAAGAATGTGCTCCCGCGTCTGCGGCATCGGGCCGTCCGCCGCCGAGCACACCAGGATCGCGCCGTCCATCTGCGCCGCGCCCGTGATCATGTTCTTCACGTAGTCCGCGTGGCCGGGGCAGTCCACGTGCGCGTAGTGACGGTTCTCCGTCGTGTACTCCACGTGCGCCGTGTTGATCGTGATGCCGCGCGCGCGCTCCTCGGGAGCCTTGTCGATCATATCGTACGCGCTGAACGTCGCACCGCCCGTCTCCGCCAGAACCTTCGTGATCGCCGCCGTCAGCGTCGTCTTCCCGTGGTCCACGTGGCCGATCGTGCCGATGTTGCAGTGCGGCTTATTCCGCTCGAACTTTTCCTTGGACATGACGTGAATCCAGTGTTTGCGGTGTTGGTGAAGGGAGACGCGGCGGATCCCTCCGCCCCGCCCCCGGATCTTTCGCCGTCCGGGGCCACGATTTTAACCGCGGCGCACCCGTCCGTATACACCCCGTCGCGCCGGTAACTTGGAGCGGGTGAAGGGAATCGAACCCTCACAACCAGCTTGGAAGGCTGGGGCTCTACCATTGAGCTACACCCGCACACTTCCCCCGCCCGAGGGCCTGCCGCCGGAGTTCCAACGCCTCTGGCGCACGAAAACACGCCCCGGCATCGCTGCCGGACCGCGGATGGTGGAGGGGGTAGGATTCGAACCTACGTAGACATACGTCGGCAGATTTACAGTCTGCTGCCATTGACCGCTCGGCCACCCCTCCGCACCACGCCGTCCGGCGGGTCGTCCAGGACGCGTCCAGTCCGTGCGGACCGGTGCGTTGGAGTGCGCAAATATGAGCATTTCCCGGCGCGTGTCAACAGCAAAAGCGGCGTCGGCGGATTTCTCGCGCAGCGCGCGGGCTTCGTGCTAAAACAACGCCGTTTCCCGTCCCTGCGCCGTCCGCGGCGCGATCGCATATCGGAGTCCGCATGTCGCGCCACAAGTCCCGCCGAGACCTCCCGCAGCGCACCGAGAAGCCCGAACCGCGCGGCCGCAAATCCGGCGGCGACGTCTGGATCTTCGGCCTGCACGCGGTCGCCGCCGCGCTCGCCAACCCCGAGCGGCGGCCGAAGCGCCTGCTGCTCACCCAGGAGGCGTTCGAGGCGCTCGGCGGCGCGCTGGCGGACACGCCGCACGCGATCCAGCCCTCCCCCGCCGAACGCCGCGACATCGAGGCGGTACTCGGGCCGAACGCGGTGCATCAGGGCGCGGCGCTGCTGGCGCCGCCGCTGCCCGGCGCGCAGATCGAGGACATTCCGGAGTCGCTCGCCGACGGCGGACCGAAGCCGAAGCGCGCGCTGATCGTCGCCCTCGATCAGGTCACCGATCCGCACAACATCGGCGCGGTGCTGCGCTCGGCCGCAGCGTTCGGCGCGCTCGCGGTGGTGGTGCCCGACCGCCATGCGCCCGAGGAGACCGGCACCATCGCCAAGGCGGCGTGCGGCGCGCTCGAAACCGTGCCGCTGGTGCGCGTGCCCAACTTCGCCCGCGCCCTCGACGCCTTGAAGCAGCAGGGCTACTGGTGCCTCGGCCTCGACGGCGCGGCGGACAAGACCCTGGCGGACCAGGATCTGCCCGACCGGCTGGTGCTGGTGCTGGGGGCCGAGGGCGCGGGCCTGCGCCGCCTCAGCCGCGAAGCCTGCGACTTCGCGGCGCGGCTGCCGATCCGCCCGGCGATGGAGAGCCTCAACGTCTCCAACGCCTGCGCGATCGCCCTCTATGCACTGCTGGCGTGAGGATCAGTACTTCTCCTTGCCGCCGGTCATGATGCGGATCACCTCCTCGGGATCGGCGGCGGCGGCCATCGCCGCCATCTTCGCCGCCTCCTGCTCCTGAATCAGCGCGGCGCGGCGGCACACCTCGGCGAGATACCTGCGCGGGAACTTCACCGCGCCGTTCTCGTCCATGTGGATGATCTCGCCCGGCGCCACGTCCATCCCGGCGAGGTGCACCGGCACGTTGACGGCCTTGACCCCGAGCGGCCCGTGCCCCGCGCTCGCGCCCGCCATCATGTACTGGAAGCCCATGCCGCGAATCTCGTCGATGTCGCGCGAGGGGCCGTCGGTCAGCATCGCCACCGCGCCCACCGCCTTCATCGCCGTGACCATCTGCCCACCCGCGAGGCCGTTCTTGCGCTTGAGCGGCTCCGGAAAATCCTGCTGGATGCAGACCACCGCGGGCTTCGGCGAGTCCACCACCGCGCGCAGAACGTCGCCGAAATTGAGGCGGTTGAAGTTCGGGTCCGGCACGCCGTAGACCGCCGTCACCGCGAAACCGACCGTCCGCCCGAGTTCGGGATAGGCCACCTTCATGCTCGCGTCGGTGTACCAGTTGCAGGTCCAGGGTTCGTAAAGCCCGAGGCAGACGTCGGTCTTAGACGGATAGGTGGCGACGACGTTGGTGATCGTCGGCGTGTCGAACCGCTTCAACTGCTCGAGAAGCTCGAGTTCACTCTCGTGGACGTCCATGGAAGGTCTCTCCTGGTGGGTTTCGGAAAGCGTCGCCGACGGCGACCGGTACGATCCTCTTCCTGCCGCAAGATGGATCAGGCGCGGCGGGATTTCGCGAACCAGCCGAGCCCGGCGGCGGTGGTCCCGGCGGGATTGTATTCGCAACCGATATGGCCCGCGTAACCGATCTCGTCGACGAGATCGAACAGATAGCCGTAATCGAGTTCGCCGCCGTCGGGCTCGTGGCGATCCGGCACGCTCGCGAGCTGGCAATGCGCGACGTGCCGGAAATTCTCGCGGAACTTCAGCGCCACGCAGCCTTCCTCCATCTGCACGTGGAAGAAGTCGAACTGGAGCTTGAGGTTGGGGCGGCCGAGGCGTTCGATGCACGCCGCCGCCTGCGCCACGGTGTGCAGGAAGAACCCGGGCATGCTGCGGTGGTTGATCGGCTCGACCACCACCGTGATGTCGTGCGGGGCGAAGAAATCCGCCGCGCGCCCGAGATTTTCGGCGTAGACCCGCGCGACCGCCGCGGGATCCGCCCCCGCCGGCGGAATGCCCGCCATCGCGTGCACGATGGCGCAACCGGTGGCGCGGGCGTAGGCGAGCCCGGTGCGCAGCCCGGCGGCGAACTCCTCCTCCCGCCCCGGCAGCGCCGCGAGCCCGCGCTCCCCCTTCCCCCAGTCGCCCGCGGGGAGGTTGAACAGCACCTGGGTCAGCCCGTGCCGCTCCAGCGGCGCGGCGACCTCGGCGGGCGAAAAGGCATAGGGCAGCAGATATTCGACCGCGTCGAAGCCCGCATCGGCGGCGGCGGCGAAACGCTCGAGAAACGGCACCTCGGTGAACATCGTACTGAGGTTGGCGGCGAAACGTGGCATGGGACCTCCTGATCGGGCAGCGGCGGCCGGAGCGCCTTCGGGGACGGCAACGACGACCGCAGGCTTCCCGGAGTCGCATCACTTTCGCGCCGCCGGTTCCCGACGGCGCCTTTCTTCCCATCTGGAGCAATCCCCCTGCCAACTCCATCCCATTGCGAATGTTGATATAAATCGCACGATCCGCGTCATCTGCCGCAGCCGGTCGACGCATCTGCCGCATACACCTATGCTCATGTGATGCACCTCCCCGAGAGCGGTTCGACCTCCCCGTCCGGGATCGCCTCTCCTTCGTTTTCTCCGCCGTCCTCGCGAGTCCATCACATGCCCGAGATCGGTTTCATCGCCCCCACGCCGCAGATCTACGACTCCGCCCGCCGCATGATCGACCGCATGGAAATCGGCGGCAAAGTTCTGCTGCGACAAGGGCACCTCGACGAGGGCGTGGCGGTGGCGCGCGAGATGCAGGACCGCGGCGTCGACGTCCTGGTCTCGCGCGGCGGCGTCGCCGGGCGCATCCTCGCGGCGCGCGACGTCACCACGCCGCTGGTCGAGATCGACATCTCCGCGCAGGATCTCGCCCAGGCGATCGGCGAATGCCGCCGCGTCTCCGGACGGGAAAAACCGCAGATCGCGATGATCCCGTTTCACGGGGTGCGCGACGACCTGCTGGCGCTGGCGCCGTTCTTCACCTTCAGCATCCACTGCTATCCCCGCGCCACCTCGCCGGAGAAGATGGAAGAACTGGTGCGCCAGGCGATCTCGGAGGGCGCCGACGCGGTGATCGGCGGCGCGAGCACGCGGATCGCCGAAAAGCACGGCCTGCCCGCGGTGCTGATCGCTTCGGGCGACGTGTCGCTGCAGAAGGCTCTGGCCGAGGCCTTCAAGGTCGCCTACGCCCGCAAGCTCGAAAAGGAGCGGGCGCAGCGGCTCAAGGTGATCGTCGACCTGTCGCACGACGGGATCGTCTCGCTCGACGGCGACGGCCGCATCCAGGTGTTCAATCCCACCGCGTCGCGGCTGCTGCGCACCTCCGGCCCGCTCGCCGGGCGGGGCTTCACCGATCTCTTCCCGGGGTTGGACGTCGCCGCCTGCCTCGACCGCGGCAAGTGCGTCAGTCAGGTGCTGAACGGCCGGGACGGCACGCCGCTGATGGTCAACGCCCGACCGATCCACGTCGGCCGGGACGTGGCGGGCGCGGTGGTGACGATGCAGGAAACCCGCTACATCAGCGATCTCGAAAACCGCATCCGCAAGGACCTCTACACCAAGGGACTGGTGGCGACCTACCGCTTCGAGGACATTCTCGGGCAGTCGCCGCAGATCGATTCCTGCCGCCGCATCGCCCGCCAATACGCCGCGACCACCAGCACGGTGCTGATCTCCGGCGAGACCGGCACCGGCAAGGAGCTGTTCGCGCAGTCGATCCACAACGCCGGTCCGCGCGGACAGGGCCCGTTCGTCGCCGTGAACTGCGCCGCGCTGCCGCCGTCGCTGCTGGAATCCGAGCTGTTCGGCTACGTCGAGGGCGCCTTCACCGGCGCCGCGCGCAAGGGCAAGCCGGGGCTGTTCGAGCTTGCCCAGGGCGGCACGATCTTCCTCGACGAGATTTCGGAAATGGACCGCTACGCCCAGGCGCGGCTGCTGCGAATCCTCCAGGAGCGCTGCATCATGCGTCTCGGCGGCGGCAGCTACGTGCCGCTCGACGTGCGCGTTCTGGTGGCGTCCAACCGCCACCTCGGCGACATGGTCGCCTCCGGCGAATTCCGCCGCGACCTCTACTACCGCATCAACCTGCTGCACCTGACGCTGCCGCCGCTGCGCGAACGCGAGGGCGACGTGGTCCACCTGGCGCAGCACTTCGCCGCCCTGTGCCAGCGGAAGTACGGCAAGCCGCCGCCGGTGTTCTCCGACCGCGCGCTCGCCCGTCTGGCGCAGCATTCCTGGCCGGGCAACGTGCGCGAACTGCAGAACGTGGTGGAGCGGATCTGCCTGTCGTCGGAAGCGCTGGTGCAGGACGAGGAGGACGTGGACGTCGCCCTCGACATGCGCGACCGGCCCGCGCCGCGGATCGTGCCGCGCGCCGACCGCCCGGCGCGGGATCCGGATGCGGCGGAGCGCCAGCGCGTGGTCGAGGCGCTGCAGCGCGCCAAGGGCAATCAGAAGATGGCGGCCGCGCTCCTCGGCATCGACCGCGGCACCCTCTCGCGCCGGATGAAGCGGCTGGACATCCGCAAGATCCTGGCGTTCTGACCGGAGCGCCGAAAGTGCTCATGGCCGGGCGGAACCCGGCCATGAGCCGCGAGATCGAGCGCCGCCGAACCGCCCGGTGGGGGAGACGAGAGGGATGGACTCTCGCTGGCGGCACGGCGCGCGGACCGGGCTTGGGGGAGCCCGCCCCGCGCACGCCTGGGGAGAGGCGCTAGACGCGCTTGACCTCGCAGTTGGAGAGTTTCTCGTAATAGCGGACGAGAGCGCTGTGATCGGCGTCGCCCATGCCGTCGACCTTGAGCGCCTGCATCATTTCCATCACCGCGGCGGACATCGGCAACGGCACGCCGACGCCGTGACCGGTCTCGATGATGTTGCCGAGATCCTTGACGTGCAGGTTGACCTTGAAGCCGGGCTTGATGTTGCGGTCGAGCATCATCGGCGCCTTGGCGTCCATCACCGTCGAGCCCGCGAGGCCGCCGCGGATCGCCTGATACACCAGCGCCGGATCGACCCCGGCCTTGGCCGAAAGGGCCATCGCCTCGGCCAGACCGGCGATGTTGACCGCGACGCAGATCTGGTTGGCGAGCTTGGCGATGTTGCCCGCGCCGATCTCGCCGACCCGCACCACCGAGCCCGCCATCGCTTCGAGCACCGGCGCGGCCTCGTCGAAATCCGCCTGCGCGCCGCCGATCATCACCGACAGGGTGCCGTCGACCGCCTTCGGCTCGCCGCCGCTGACCGGCGAATCGAGCATGCGGATGCCCTTGGCGCGCAGATGGTCGTGAATCTCCCGCGCCGCCAGCGGCGCGATCGAGCTCATGTCCACCAGCAGGGTTCCGGGTTTTGCGTTTTCGGCGATGCCGCCGGGGCCGAGCGCCACCGCCGAGACCTGCGGCGAGTTCGGCAGCATGGTGATGATGAAGGCGCTGCGCCGCGCCACCTCGGCGATCGACGCCGCGGCCGTCGCGCCGGCCGCGGTGCAGGACTTCACGCTGTCGGCGTTGAGGTCGAAGCACAGCACCTTGTGCCCGGCCTTGAGCAGGTTCTTCACCATGGGCTTGCCCATGATCCCGAGGCCGATGAATCCGAGTTCCATCTTGCGTGTCTCCATCAGAACGAGAGGCCCGCCCCGGCGGACGGTGTGTCCGCCGGGGCCGGGCGATCAGGCGCGCAGCGCCTCGAGGCTGGTCTTGAGACCGTTGAGCACGTAGCCGCCGTCCGCACCGCAGGCGACGAAGGTGTAGCCGAGCTCCCTGAGCACCGGGATCCACTTGACGTGGGGCAGCAGGATGCCCGCGGCCTTGCCCTGGTTCTTCGCCGCGACGGCGACGCGCTTGAGCAGGGCGAGGTACTTGTCGTTCTCGAACCAGTCGCGGTAGTTGCTGCTGATCGAGAGGTCGAGCGGGCCGACGAACAGCACGTCGACGCCGTCCACCGCGGCGATCGCCTCGGCGTTGTCCACCGACTTCACCGTCTCGATCTGGGTGATCGTCAGCAGATTGGCGTTGGCGCCCGCGAAATAGCCGGGGAAATCGGCGGAGTAGCGGGTGCAGCGCGGCGAACTCGCGACGCCGCGTTCGCCCTTCGGCACGTATTTGGCCAGGGAGACCGCCTCCTTCGCCTCCTCGGCGGTCTGGATGTAGGGCACCATCAGGCCGCTGGCGCCGAGATCGAGGGCCTTCTTGAACAGGATCCGGTCGACCCACGGCATCCGCACCAGGGCGGCGGCCTTGGAGCCGGACAGCGATTGAAGCTGGCCGAGCAACGTCATGTTGTCGCCCGGGCCATGTTCCTGGTCGACCAGCACCCAGTCGAAGCCGAGATCGCCCGCCATCTCGGTGGTGAGCGACGACGCGAGGTTGCACCACGCACCGGCGACGAATTCGCCTTTCAGCACCCGTTCGCGAATGAAGTTCATGTCAGTTTCCTCCTTTGGACCAGTCGGTTGCGGCGGAGCGGGAGATCACAGCCCGATCGCCTTGCGGTTCACCACCACGCGGGGATCGAGTTTCCCGTCGAGGCAGTCGAGAATGTTTCGGGCGGACTGCACCGCCATGCGCACCGCGCACTCCCGGGTGAGAGCCGCCGCGTGCGGGCTGAAGACGCAGTGCTTCTGCGCGAACAGCGGGTGGGTGTGGTCGTGCGGCTCCTTGAGGAACACGTCGAGCCCGGCGCCGCCGATGACGCCGTCGCGCAGCGCCGCCGCCAGCGCGTCCTCGTCAACGATGCCGCCGCGCGCGGTGTTGACGACGAGCGCGGTGGGCTTCATCGTCGCGAGCTCCGCCGCGCCGATCATGCCGACGGTTTCGGGCAGCGACGGCAGATGCAGGGTGAGGATGTCGATCTTCGGCAGCAGCGCCTTGTAGTCCGCCGTCATCTCGACCCCCGGCACCGGGCTCGCGGTGACGTAGGGATCGTAGGCGGACACCTTCGCGCCGAACGCCTGGCACAATGTCGCGACGCGCTGGCCGATCCGGCCGAACCCCAGCACCAGCACGTGGCGGTCCATCAGGTCCGACAGCACGCCGGTGTTGCGCCAGGCGAAGTCGCCCGCGCGCACCGCGGCGTCGGCCTCCGCCACGTTCTTGAGCAGGCAGAGCATCATCGTCACCGCCTCCTCGGCGACCGCGGTGTAGTTGGCGTCCGCGGCGATCGCCATCGGGATCTTGCGCGAGGAGAGGTAGGCGACGTCGACGTTGTCGAACCCCACGCCGTGGCGCGAGACGATGCGCAGGCCGGGGGCGAGGGCGAGAACCTCGCGCGGCAGCGACTGGGTGCGGATGTTGATGGCGTCGACGCCGGTCACGCCCCTGGCGATGCCCGCCGGGCTCAGGTCTTCGAGAACGTGCGCCTCGACGTCGGACCGGCTGCGGAACAGCTTCATCCCCTCTTCGTGGATCGGTCCGACAACGGCAACCTTGTACATGTTTTCCTCCGGAACTCTCGGGATCGGGCAAGGTCCTCCCGTCCGGACGGGGCGAAAGCCCCGTCCGGCGCGCAAGGATCGGCGGAACGCTTACTTCTTGGCGGAGAATCCCGCGCGCAGGTCGTCCTTGATCGCCATGAAGGCGTCGAGCTGCGTCTTCAGGGTCTTCCGGGTCTGGGCGGGGTCCTCGTAGTAGGGAACCTGCGCGAACGCCTGCTTGATCTCGGCGGCGTAGTCCTTGTTCTCGAGCACGATCTTCTTCACCGCCGCGTCGATCTTGGCGACGATCTTGGGATCGGTGCCCTTCACCGCGAAGAGGGTGTAGGTGGGGTCGAAGCTGATGTCGTAGCCGAGCTCGCGCACCGTCGGAATGTCGGGATAGGCCGGCGAGCGGATCGAGGCGTTGTTGGCGATGATCTTGAACTCGCCGGTCTTGACGTAGTCGATCACGTTCGGGATGCCCGCGACGATCACGTCGAGATGGCCGCCCTTGAGGCCGATCACCCGGTCGGACGCGCTGCCCGAGGTGACGTTGTTGAACTTCGCCCCTTCGAGCGCGAGCTTGACCGCGAGATAGTGCGAGGTCGCCCCGGCGTTGTAGCCGAAGCGATACTTGCCGGGCGCCTGCTGCGACGCCGCGATCAGCCCCTTCATGTCGCTGGCGGGGAAGTCCTTCCGGACGGTGATCACCTCGCCGGTGCCGCGTCCGAAGATGTCGATCGGCTCCATGTCGGACCAGGCGTAGTCGCTGATGCCGAAGGCGGTCGCGGTGTGCAGGGAGTTGTGGTTCATGTAGAGGCGATAGCCGTCGGGCTTCGAATGCACGAACTCGTCGGTGGCGACCGAGCTGCCGCCGCCGGTGATGTTGGTGACGACGACGACCTGGCGAAGCTCCTTGGTCAGATACTTGGCGAGCACGCGGGCGTTGAAGTCGCTGTCGCCCCCCGCGGTCATGCTGCAGATCAGTTCGATCGACTTCGCCGGCCACTCGGCGGCGGCCGCGGTCCCGGCGATCGCCGGGCAGAGGCAGACGGCGGCGACGGAGACCAACCTTTTCCACGTAATCATCTCAACCTCCCTGTTTTTTATGGGGTAAAGGACCCTAGTTCCGAGCTTGTCCGCACTGTTCTTCTTGACCGGCTGCGGACGTGTGCGAGCGCCGCACCTTGAAGAGCGAATAGACGATGAAGATCAGGGTGAGACCGATCACCACGCCGGAGATCGGGCGGGTGAAGAACTCGCTGAAGTCGCCCTGCGAGGAGGTCAGCCCCCGGCGCAGGTTGACTTCGAGGATCGGCTCGAGGATGAAGCCGAGGATCATCGGCGGCAGCGGATACTTGCACTTCACCAGCACGTAGCCGACCACGCCGAAGAACAGCACCGAGCCGATGTCGAACACCCGGCTGTTGAGGCCGAACGCGCCGACCCCGCAGAGCACCACGATCACCGGCAGCAAGTAGTACTTCGGCACCTTCAGGACCTTGATGAATCCCTTCAGGCCGAAGAACTCGGCGACCAGCATGGTGAAGCTCGCCGCCAGCAGCAGAATGAAGATCGCGTACATCAGGTCGCCGTTGCTCTGGAAGATCAGCGGCCCGGGGGTGATGCCGTGGATCATCAGTCCGCCCAGCAGCATCGCGGTGGCGGTGTCGCCGGGGATACCGAGGGTCAGCAGCGGGATCATCGCACCGCCGATGCCGGCGTTGTTGGCCGCCTCCGAGGCGACCACGCCGCTCAGCTCGCCGGTGCCGAAGCGTTCGGGATGGCGGGACTGGTTCTTCGCCACGGTATAGGCGACGATGTTCGAGGTGCCGCCGCCGATCCCCGGCAGGATGCCGATCACCAGGCCGATCACCGACGACCGCACGAAGTTGACCCCCTGTCCGAGCGCCTCCTTGAGGCTGATGCCCCAGCCGCGCATCGTCACGCTCTGCACCTCGGCGTCGGCGGTGTCGCCCGCGTTCTCGCAGTTGGTGAGAACCTCGGTGATCGCATAGAGGCCGATCAGCACCGTCAGCACGTTGAAGCCCGAGCGCACCGAGCGGACGTCGAAGGTGAAGCGTGCGCTCGCCTCGATCTGATCGAGCCCGACCATCGCGAACACCATCCCGAGAAGCCCGGTCATCAGCCCTTTGAGGAGCGAGTCCGAGGCGAGGGTGATCACCAGCGAAATCGAGAAGAAGGTGATCGCGAAGTACTCGTGCGGGCCGAATTTGATCGCCACCGAAGCGAGCATCGGCGCGATGAACACCAGCGCCGCGATGCCGAACAGCGTGCCGAAGAACGAGAACACGATCGCCGCGCCGAGCGCCTTGTCCGCCTGCCCCTTGAGCGCCATCGGGCGGCCGTCGAAGCACGTCGCCACCGACGACGGCGTGCCGGGAATGTTCAGGAGGATCGCCGAGATCAGGCCGCCGGAAATGCCGCCGACGAACAGCCCGATCAGGCAGGCCATCCCCTCCACCGAGGAGAGGCCGTAGGTCACCGGCAGGAAGATCGCGATCGCCATGGTCGCGGAAAGGCCGGGAATCGCGCCGAAGACGATGCCGACGACGACCCCGAGCGCCATCCAGAAGAACGCGAACGGTTCGCCGCCGAGAAGTTCGAGTGCTTGGCTCAACAACATCTGCGCCTCCTAGAACGGCAGGAACGCCGCCCGCGGCAGCATCATGGTGAGGATGTGGACGAACAGGATGTGGATCGCCGCCGTCGCGACCACCGCGAGCCCGAGGGCGAAGCGCAGGCTGAAGCGTTCGCGCGGCGTCAGCAGCAGCACCTGAACGAAGATGTAGACGGCGGTGGTGATCACGAATCCGAGGGCGTTCATCGACGCCACGTACGCCGTCAGCAGAACCAGCGAGGCGAGGATCCGCATCAGCCCGGCGCGGGACATCCCGGCGCCGCCTTCGTCCGGCAGGTTGCGCACCGCCACGAACAGCTGCACCAGACTGGTACCCCCGAGGATGATCGAGAGGGCGTAGGGGAAGAACCGCGCGTTGACGTAACTCGCCGAATTGGGGGCGAACACGCGGATGCCGTCGATACTCGAATACATCGTCACGCTGAAGGCCAGAAAGGCCACCGCGGCGATCACGTCTCGATACCTGCCCACACGAACCATGCGACACCTCCCTTTCGTCTCCGGCACGAGGGGAGCCCGGAGCGCCTGTCCCGCTTTGTTCCGGGACGTTCGATTTCTTGGAGGAGCGTCGCAGGATCGCGATCGTCCGCGGCGACGCCCTCAACGAGCGGTTTCCTTATTGGAAAAGCAATCCGCCTGCCATGTGACACTACATTGAATTTAAAACGAAATTTTCGTCATGCTGCGGCACTTGCGGCAGAGCACCTGCCGCACCTGCACCACCCGCCGCAGCGACGCGGCGACCGGCCGTGCGCCGGAGCGAATCCCCATCGTTTTTTTCGCGCAGAAAAGGCTGGAATGATGGAAATTCCGCAGATTTCCCCTATATCCAACTCATGGAGTCGGGTATTCCGCCCGACCTCGGCGATCCCCGCCAGGAAAGGAGAACGCCATGTGGTACTGCGAACCGTTCGGCGACCTGCAATACATGCGCGCGCGGGAAATCCTGCGCGAAGGCCCGCTCGATTTCTCCCTGTGCCGTCTGCCGCACCGGGGGGAGGACGCTCCGGCCGAGCCGCCCCGCACGTCTCCGCTTCACGGCCGCTTCGACTGATCCGCGACGAAAAGCGGGGAGCCCCGCCGGGCTCCCCGTTCGCCGACTTGCGCTGCCGCGCCGCAACCGCTAAAAGCGCATTCGGGCGCGCCGGTTCGTCCCGGGCGGTCTTCGAGCCGAAGACGTC
Organism: uncultured Alphaproteobacteria bacterium; assembly: GCA_900079695.1. NCBI lineage: Bacteria > Pseudomonadati > Pseudomonadota > Alphaproteobacteria > uncultured Alphaproteobacteria bacterium. The sequence goes on along the minus strand of LT599022.1, from coordinate 3,824,520 downwards.
CGGAGATCGTCGCGCGCGGGATGCCGGGGTGGCGGAGTGGTTGAACGCACCGGATTTGTAATCCGGCAGGCTTGTCCTCGTCGCAGGTTCGAATCCTGTCTCCGGCTCCAGTTTTCTCCCGTTCCCCGAACCGACGCCGCCCGGGGCGCCGCTATGCCGGGCAGGTCGGCTCGGGCACGGTGCGGTCCGTCGATGGCGTTGAGCATCGGCGCCACCGCCTCGGCCCCGCCGAGGAACACCGTGCGCAGGTAGGTGCAGACGCGGCCGCCCGCGCCGCACCGCCAGGCGAGCGACATCGGCGAGGGCGAACGCGGATGCGCCACCCGCAGCGCGACCAGACGCCCGGCGCGGATATGCCCCTTCACCATCGCGGCGGGCAGGAACCCCACGCCCGCGCCGGTCATGTGGCCGAGAAGCTTGGTGTGCAGGTCCGGCACCAGCATTTCCTTCTGCCCGGCGAGCTTCCACGCCACGCGCTTGGCGATCTGCGTCGAGGTGTCGCGCACGTTGATCGCGGGGAAGCGCCGCAGGTCGTCGTCGCTCAGCGGCTCGGGCAGGCGCGCCAGCGGGTGGTCCGGCGCGGTCACGAAAACCCAGTGGATGGTGCCGAGCGGGCAGGTTTCGAAGTCGTTGTTGATGGTGTGGAAGCCCGGCGCCCCGAGCGCCATGTGGCCGCCGTTGTGGAGCATTTCGTCCCACACCCCCATGTAGACCGCGAGGCGCAGTTCGAATTCGGTGAACGGAAAGGCGCGATTGAGATCGCGAAGCAGCGCCACCGCCGCGCCGGACTGGTAGAGCAGGTTGTTGACCACCAGGGTGAAGCGCGGCTCGACGTTCTCCCCCACCTGCCGCAACTCGTCGGGCAGGCTTTGCAGCCATTCGAAGATCTGGCTCGCCTTGTCGAGCAGCACCAGCCCCGCCGGGGTGAGCGTGACGTGGCGGGTGGTGCGGACGAACAGCGGCGTGCCGACGCTGTCCTCGAGCGCCTTGATGCGGTAGCTGATCGCCGAGGTGGTGCGGTGGAGCTGCTGCGCGGCCGCCGAAAAGCTCTTCTCCCGAGCGACCGCGACGAAGGTGCGGACGGCTTCGAGATCCAGGTTGGACAGACGCGGTTCCATCGAAACGAAATCTCCCTGCCTCGGCGGATGCGGCGCGCGGCGCCGCCCTTACCCGAGGGTCGGTGGGGCGTGCGCCCGCCGCTGCCGAACCGCGACCGCCGCCGCAGTCATTCCGGCCAGACAATCCCAGCCGGAACTGTGGCCGATCGCCGCCACCCGGTCAAGGCGAGGCCCGAGGCCGCGCCCGCCCCCGGCGATCGCGTCGCAGGCGGCGATCAGCGCCGCCGAGACTCCGCCTTCGGCCGCCGCCGCAAGGAGCGCGGCGCTGATCGTATTGGTCGCCGCCGCCGCGCGCGGCATCACCGCCGCCGCCAGACGACCGGCGAGATCCGCCGCGCCGAGGCGGCGCAGCGCCACCAGAAAGCCGCCGAGGAAATCGTCGCCGGAAGGGGTGAGGCCGGGGCCGAGGCCGAGAAGCGTCTCGGCCGCCCGCGGCGGATCTTCGCGCCCGCCGCCGCGAACCCAGTCCATCAGCGCCGCCGCGGCCGACGCCGCCCGCGCCACCACCGGGTCGCCCCGCGGCGGCAGTGCCCCGGCGCACAGAGGCGCGATGCACGCTCCCAGACCCGGGGGCTTGCGCCGCGTCGCCTCCGCCCGCAAACCGGCGAGGCCGGCAGAGAGACCACCGGGGTACGGAGGCGGCGGCGGGCTCCAGGGCACGAGCCCGCGAACGTCGCACGCGAGGGTTCCGACGACGAGGCCGGAGCGGCATGCGCGCACCCGCGCACCCGCCACGGCAAGTTCGCCCCACGCCTCGTCGGTCGGTGCAAGGAGATGCAGAGGTCCCGGGCCGAACTCCGGCGGACCGACGCAGATCAGCCCTCCGTCGAGGTCGACGTAGAGGCTGCGCCGGAACGCCGCGACCACCCGCCCGGCGCCGCCGCGCGCGAGCAGGCGATGCGCGGCGGCGCCGACGGTCGCGGCGGGGAGCCTGCGCATCGCCCGCGCCCTCACGCACGAACCGGCGCGACGCGGGCCTCCGATCCCGCATCGGCCGCGTCGGCGAGGATCGAGGTGCCGGTTTCGCCGCGCAACATCGGCACCGCGTCCTCGATCCGGCCGATCAGCACGCGCTTGCCGCCGCCTTCGAGGAACTGGATCGCGGCATCGATCTTCGGCCCCATGCTCCCGGGCGGAAACTGCCCGTCGGCCTGATGGCGGCGGATCTCCGCCAGCGTCACGCGTCCGAGCGGCCGCTGCGTGGGCTTGCCGAAGTCGATCGCGACCTGCGGCACCGGGGTGAGGATGATCATGTCCTCGATGCCGAGGAGGTTCGCCATCAGCGCCGAGGTGCGGTCCTTGTCGATCACCGCCTCGACGCCGTGGAGCTGCCCCCGCGCGTCGCGCACCACCGGAATGCCGCCGCCGCCGCCCGCGATCACCACCGCGCCGGTCGCCGCCGCCGCGCCGATGAGCGCAGTCTCGACGATGTGCCGCGGCATCGGAGACGGCACGACGTGCCGCCAGCCGCGCCCGGAATCCTCGCGCATCTCCCAGCCCAGCTCGGTCTTCAGGGACTCCGCCTCGTCCGCGGAATAGAAGTAGCCGATCGGCTTGGTGGGATTGCGGAACGCCGGATCGTCCGGGTCGACCTCGACCTGGGTCAGCATGTAGACGACCTCGCGCGCGTGCCCGGCCTCCCGCAGCGTGTTTTCGAGCGCCTGCATCAGGATGTAGCCGATGCCGCCCTGACTGTGAGCGCCGCAGATGTCGAGCGACATCGGCTCGACGCGCTTGCGGGCGAGCAGGTTGCGCATTTGAATCTTGCCCGCCACCGGACCGTTGCCGTGGGTGACGACCAGTTGGGTATCCAGTTTCATCAGCGGCAGCAGCGTATGGCCGAGGCGGGTGGCGACGTCGAACTGTTCGTCCGGAGTGCCGCGGATGCCTTCGGGGTGGATGGCGTTGCCGCCGATCGCGATCAGCAGACGCGGGGGAATGCCCTCGATCATTTCGATCTCCCAAGTGTGCCGTTTCCGGCGCAGACGATCTCGGTGTCTCCGGCCGCGACGCACCGTCGGCGACGCCGGAACTCCACGGGAAAGGGCGAGGCCCGAGGGCCTCGCCCGGCCGGATGGAAGCGGTCAGACCGCCTGCGCGCGCGCCGCGGCGAGGGCTTCGAGCGCCTGCTCGAAACACGCCAGGGGCGGATGCACGGTGCCCGCGCCGACCTGGCCGATGCCGGGCAGGCGGTGCGCGATGCCGGTGTTGATCACCGGCGTGATGCCGGTCTCGACGACGCGGCGCACGTCGAGGCCGAGGCAGGCGCCCTGGAAGTCCCAGGTCGGGATCTGCAGCACCGGATTGGTGTCGACGTAGATCTCGCGCATCTTGTCGGAGATCTCGAGGGCGTCGGAGAAGCCGCCGGACCCGACGAAGCGGGTCACGCCCGGCGCGGCGATCATCGCCGCCCCGCCGATGCCGTAGGTTTCGGTGATCGCGCTGTCGCCGATGTCGGGATTGGCGTCGGTCTGGGTAAAGCCGGTGAAGAACAACCCGACCGGAGTGTTGACCGGCGCGGAGAACCAGCGACTGCCGAGGCCCGACACGCGGATGCCGAAATCGCGGCCGTTGCGGGTCATCGCGGTGACGATGCTGCCCGCGCCGACGGCATGCCCCGCATCCATGATGCACTTGCAGCAGGCCATCGCCACGTTGAGGAAGAACTGATCGGTGCGTTCGAGGAAGCGCAGCACCTCCACCTTGTCGGCGGGCTTGGCTTCACCGGCGGCGATCTCGGCGGCGAGCGCCTTCATCAGCAGCGCCGAGGCGGCGATGTTGCGCTGATGGAACTCGTCGCCCATGGTGATCGCCTGCCCCATCAGAGCGATCAGGTCGACGCCGTCGGGCTTCCGCCGCAGGGCCGCGGAGAGCACCGGGGCGAGCACGTCGCGCATCCACGCCAGCCGGGTCTGCACCTCGCCCTCGAACGCGCCGAAGCGCATCACCTTGCCGATGCCTTCGTTGAGGTTGCAGTAGGCGACGTTGCCCTGTTCGAGGTTGCGGACCACCAGAACCGGCATGCCGCCCGAGGTGATGCCGCCCATCGGCCCCACCGCGCCCTGGTCGTGGCAGGGCACGAAGCGGATTTCCTTCGCCGCCAGGGCCTCGGCCTCGGCGTTGGTCTTCGCCCAACCTTCGTAAAGGCAGGCGCCGAGCACCGCGCCCTTCATCGGGCCGGTCATCTCCGACCAGGCGATCGGCGGACCGGCGTGCATCAGAACCCGGCCCTCGGCGAGCGCCGGGATGCAGTCGCGCGCGGGGCGGACATCGACGAGATGGGGACGGGCCTTGCGGATTTCCGCGATCACCGCGGCATTGGCTTCATCGATCGAGGCGTACATATCGAAACTCCGGGTCATTTGAGGGCGGCCGCGAGGCGGCGCAGGCGATCGGAGCCTTCCGCGGGCGGTTCCCATTGCAGGTGGACGACGTCGACCCCGTTGGCCGCGAGATCGTCGGCGAAGCCGCGCAGACCGATGTTGACGACCACCGGAGACGCGGCAAGAAGTGCGGGCGGCTGCCCCGGCGCGGCTCGCCGGGGGGAAAGCAGCCGGAGCGCCAGAAGGACCGCCGCCCGCACGCTGCCGGCAATCAGGATGCCGGCGTCCTCGAGTTTCCGCGCCTGGGTGAGGTAGTCCTGCGGATCCTCGGGGGTGCCGGTGAGGGTCGCGACGACGGCGATCGGCGCGCCTTCGCCTCGGGCGGTCCGCATCTCCTCGACGGACCGCGCGACCTCGCCGGCGGGATCGGCGTGGCTGCCGAAACCGAGCACCACGTCGACCAGGAGCACGCCCGCGTCGGCATCGTCGGCGACGGCGCGGATCATTTCGTTGCGGGCGAAGGGATCGATCATCGGATGCGGCCGCCCGCGGGTGTAGACGTCGTCGCCGAGATCGACGATGCGATGCCCCCCGGCGTGCAGCATGAAGCCGTCGGCATGGGCGGCGTCGGGCGCGAGGTCGAGCGCCTCGGCGAGCAGTTGGGCCGCCTCTCCGGCGAGCGTGCCGCCGGTAAAGAGGCCGCGGATGCCGCGTCCCTTCGGCACCGGCGCCGAAGCGGCGACGGAGTCGATTTCGGCGAGTTCGACCGCGAGCGCCGCCGCCTCGTCGAGGGTCCGCGCAAGATGCAGGTCGCGGACGTCGCGGCGGCCGGGTCGGTCGCCGAGGAACAGCGCGACCACCGGCTTGCCGAGGCCGCCCATCTTTTCGAGAAGGCGGTCGCGCACCTTCGCCGCCGGGGGTTTGGAGACGAAGGCGACGACCCGCGTCGCCGCGTCGGCGGCGACGAGATCGAGGGCGGTCTCGGCCGAGAGGCCGCCCACCGCGTCCGACAGATCGCGTCCGCCGAGGCCGAGGGCATGGGTGATGCCGCCGCCCCGCCGCGCGATCTGGCAGGTCAGTTCCTGGATGCCGGTGCCGGACGCGCCGACCACGCCGATGCTCCCCGCGGGAACGCGGTTGGCGAAGGCGAGCGGCGCGCCGTGGACGATCGCCGTCCCGCAATCCGGCCCCATCACCAGGAGGCCGCGCGCGGTGGCGCGGTCCTTGAGGTCGCGCTCCTGCGCGACCTCGACGTTATCGGAGAAGATCATCACGTTGAGCCCGGCGTCGAGCGCCTCGCCGGCGAGGCCGTGGGCGTACTGCCCGGCGACCGAGATCAACGCGACGTCCGCCTTCGGCGCGAGCGCGAGCGCGCGCCGGAAGCTGTGGGCGATCGGGTAGCGGGCCTTGCTGCCGCCCCGGGCGAGAGCGGCGAGCCGCTCCTTCACCTGGGCGGCGATCCCTTCGGCGATCGCCGGATCGGAACTGCCGGAATCGACGACGACGCAGAGATCGTTGGGCGCGGCGTCGGCGAGGGCCTCGTGCCATAGTCCGGTTTCGCGGTAGACGTCCTTGTTGGCCGAGGTTCCCATCATCACCGAGACGCGGTCCACCTCGGGCAGGGCGGAGAGATCGCGCGACAGGACCATCAGGGTCACGGAGTCCTGGAACGTGCCTTTGATCAGGTGGGCGCTGAGCATCTCACGCCTCCTTTCCGGACGGGCCGACGTCCTTCATGAACATCATCCCGAACATGCCGACGAGCAGGATCGCCGCCGAGATGTAGAAGTTCGCCGCGAGGCTGCCGGTCATGTCGGCGATCAGGCCCGCGATCACCGGAGCGAGGATCGAGGACGACATGCCGACGAAGTTGAAGATGCCGAAGGCGGTGCCGTAGGACTCCTTCGAGGCGTTGTCGGCGACGTTGGCGATCAGCACCGGGTCGAGCGCCAGCTTGCCGAAGAAGCCGTAGACGCAGATCGCCGCGATCATCTGGTTCACGTCCTGCAGGAACGCGATCGACACCAGGCTGAGCGCCGCGATCGGAACCAGCACGATCACCAGCGGGCGGCGCTTGCCGAGCTTGTCGGAGATCCGCGCGAACAGGAGTCCGCCGGGGATCGACACCCACGCCACGAGCGAGGAGATGTTGCCGATGTCCTTGCCGGAGATGCCGCGCTCGGTCTGCAGGTAGTAAGGCAGCCACGTCAGGATCATGAAGAAGCCGAACAGCGAGCAGAACACCATCAGGTAGGTGAGCAGCAGGTTGCGGTTCTCGATCAGCGCGCGGAACGATCCGCCCTGCGACTGACCCGCAGCGGCGGTCGGGCGCGGCGCCTCCTTCACCAGACACCAGATCAGCAGTCCGGTAACGATCGTCAGCGCGGCGACGAAGTAGAACGGCGTACGCCAGCCGAAGCCGAGGCTATAGGCGATCCAGCTCGACGCCATCAGGCCGAGCGCGATGCCGAAGGCCATGCCGGAATTGATGATCGCGCTGCCGAGCGACCGAAATTTCTGCGGAATCTGCTCCGACGAAATGCCGTACTGCGGCCCGTAGTAGGTGCCCTCGCCGATGCCGGTGACGACGCGTGCGGCCAGCAGCTGCACGAACGTCTTGACCATGCCGGTCACCGCGGTGAACACCCCGAACAGGATGAAGCCCGGCACCAGAACCTTCTTGCGGCCGATGCGGTCGCCGAGGACGCCCGCGGGGATCTGCAACAACGCGTAGGACAGGAAGAACACCGAACTGACCAAGCCGAGTTCGGTACCGCTCAGGCCGAACTCGGCCTGGATATCCTTCATCACCGGGCTGAGAACGGTCCGGTCGGCGTACATGAACACCCAGCCGAGCCAAAACAGGAACACGGTGATCCACCAGCCTGGAATCCCCGCCTGCGCCCCGGCCTGGGGTTCGGCAACCTTCGCCGGGTCCGGCCCGGCATCGGAGATCGCAATTCGATCGCTCATTCTTCCCTCCCAATCCATGGCGTTCGAGCGCGATCAGTGTAGGTCCGGCGCATCGGCGGAATTTTCCGAATTCTCCCCACAATCCGTGCGGCGTCTCGCGCACGGACGCGCCGCATCGTACCGAAACGCCCCGGGCCACATCTGCCAATGCATTGACTCGGCAATGTCTTTCAGGATCGGTGAACGCCCCTTCGGCACATGCGATTGTACGCGAAGAGCATAACCGCGCACGTTTCCGCCCGCGTTTTTCGAACGCGGGTCGCCGGATTGTTGGATGAGGTTTGAAAATCAGCGGGATCGCCGCGCCGGACGGCGTTCAACCGTGAGGCGGAGGCCGCCTAACGCCAGTCCGGAATCCAGGAGGGATCCGGAATGCGGGCATCGGCGAGGTTGCGGATCACGGCCCGGCCCATGTCGAGAATCGCCTCGTGGGTGCTGGCGCCGATGTGGGTGCTCGCCCACAGGTTCGGCAACGCCAGCAGTTCGCGGTCGGGCCACGGCTCCAACGCGAACACGTCGAACGCCGCGCCCGCGATCGCCTGCCGCAGAAGCACCTCCTTGAGCGCCGCCTCGTCGACGATGCCGCCGCGCGCGAGGTTGACCAGCACCGCCTCGGGCTTCATCAGCCCGAGTTCGCGGGCGCCGATGAGATTGCGCGAAGAGGCGTTGAGCGGCAGGTGGAGGGTGACGACGTCGGCCTCCGCCAGCAGCGCGTCGAGCGCCACCGCCGCGATGTCGTGGGCGGCGTAGAACTCGGGATACGCGCGCACGTCGTGGACCAGCAGGCGGCAGCGGAACGGCGCGAGCAGCTCCACCACCTCCTGGCCGATCTGACCGCAGCCGACGATGCCGACGGTCTTGCCGGTCAGGGTATGGCCGATCTGCCGCCGCCAGACGCCGCCGCGCATCTCGTGGTTGACGACCTGCGCCTTGCGCAGCGCGGTGAGGATGTAGGCAAGCGTGAGTTCCGCCACCGAGCGCTTGTTGACCCCCGGCGTCCAGCCCAGCAGCACGCCGCGGCGGATCATCGCGTCGAGGTCGAGACTGTCGAGCCCGACGCCGATCTTCGCCACCAGCCGCAGTTCCGGCACCGCCTCGAACACCGCGTCGGTGAACAGTTCGGTGCCCGCCACCGCGCGGTCGTGGCCCCGGAGGAAGGCGATCAGATCGTCGCCCGCGAGATCGCGCAGGCCGTCGTTGAAGTCGGCGTCCGGATAGACCGCGAGGAGTTCGTCGCGAAGCTGGGGCACGCGGGTGAAATGGGGGGCGCAGACGGCGATGCGGCTCATCGGGAGGAACCTCGGGAGGGGAAAACGGGTCCTTCGGCATCGCACCCTCCGCGCCGGTTGACAAGCAGGGAAATCAAAACTCTACAATGACGCGCCGATCCCGCCCGAACGTCTTCAGGAGTCACCGTGGACGACCCGTTCGCCGATCCCGCCGCGATCCGCGCCGCGCTCGCGCGCGGCACCTGGTTCCGCGCCCTGCCGGAAGCGATCGCCGACGCCCTGGTGGCGGCGGCGACGGTGGAACGCGTGCCCGAAGGCGCGGCGATCCACCACTTCGGCGACGGCTCCGACGCCCTCTACGCGGTGCTGGCGGGAACGGTGAAGGTCAGCTCGGTCTCCACCGAGGGGCGCGAATGCGTGTTCCGCCACCTGCTGCCGGGCGACTGGTTCGGCGAGATCGGCGTGCTCGACGGCGGCGGCCGCACCCACGACGCGGTGACGATCGCCGACACCTGCCTGCTGGTGGTGCCGCCGCACCGCGTCGCCGAGATTCTCGACCGTTACCCCCTGCTCTACCGCTTCCTCGCGCTGCTGCTGTGCCGGGTGGTGCGCACCGCCTTCACGATGCTCACCGACACCACCCTCCTGTCCCTCGACGCGCGTCTGGCGAAGCGCCTTCTCAGCTTCGCCCGGGCGGCGACGCGTGCGGGCGACGACGAACTGGTGGTCCGTCTCACCCAGGAACAGATCGCCGCGCTCTGCGGCGCGACCCGGCAGGCGGTCAACATCCGCCTCGCCCGATGGCGCAAACGCGGCTGGATCGAACTCGGCTACGGCGCACTCCGGGTGCGCGACCTCGCCGCTCTCGAACGCCTCGCCGACGCTCCCTGATTGTCGTTCCGGAGACAGTCTTTCCGCCCCCCAGGCGGCTACACTCGGGCTCCCTGAAACCCCGGAGCCCCATCATGAAAATCACCGCGCTCAAACCCTTCATCCTCCACGTCCCGGTGAGCAAATCGGTGATCGGCGATTCGACGCACACCATCACCCACTGGGGCATGCCCGGGGTGATCGTCGAAACCGACGCAGGCGTGTTCGGCACCGGCTACACCGGAACCCATGCCGACATCGTCACCGACCGCCTGATCGTCGCGATCATCGCAGAGGTGTTCGGGCCGATGCTGATCGGCAAGGACCCCGCCGAGGTGCGCGCCCTGCATACGGCGATGACGAAGTCCTCCACCAACATCTGGGTCGGCCGCGGCGGCCTGCTGCAGATGGCGATCTCGGCGATCGACATCGCGCTGTGGGATCTCAAGGCGAAGGCGGCGGAGCAGCCGCTGTGGAAGCTGTTCGGCGGCGCGGCCGACGCCAAGGTGGAAGCCTACAACACCGATTGCGGCTGGCTGGTGCGCTCGGAGGCGGAACTCGTCGCCGACTGCAAGGAGATGATCTTCGAGAAGGGCTTCGGCGCGGTGAAGATGAAGATCGGCAAGCCCGACCCGAAGGAGGACCTGCGGCGCGTCGCCGCGGTGCGCAGGGCGATCGGCGACGGCGCGAAGCTGATGGTTGACGTCAACGGCAAGTGGGACATCGCCACCGCCCGGCAATACGCGCCGCGCCTCGCCGAATTCGACATCACTTGGCTGGAGGAGCCGATGTGGCACGACGACGTCGACGGCCACCGCCGGCTCGCCGAGACCATCACCACGCCGATCGCCCTCGGCGAACTGCTCTACGAAATCGACTCCTTCCGCGCCTTCGTGCTCGCGGGGGCGGTGCACTACCTCCAGCCCGACGCCACCCGCTGCGGCGGCCTTTCGGCGGTGTGGCAGATCGCCGATCTCGGTCAGGCGTTCCACCTGCCGGTGACGCCGCACCACGGCGACATGATGCAGGCGCAACTGCATCTGGTGATGGCGCATCCGGCCTGCGCGCTGCTGGAGTACATCCCCTGGACGCTCGGCTGCTTCGTCGACCCGGTGGTGGTGGAAAACGGCGTCTACCGCGCCCCCGCCGCTCCCGGCGCGGGCACCACCCTGAAGCCCGAGACCTTCGACCGCTACGCTGTCAAATAGTGGGAAAAAAAGCCGCGTGCAGGGGGCGGTTTGGACGCCCCAAGCGCCTGAAGCCGGGGTATAATTCCGGCAACCGACGACCCCGACCGGGGCACCCGAACCGTACTGGGAGAGCATCATGATATTCGGCAACCTCAACGCCCTCGGCGACACCCTGCCGTGGCTGCCCGCGCCCCTCAAGCGCGCCGTCGAGCACCTCGCGAAGACCGACCTGGCGGCGCTCCCGGCGGAAAAGTACGCCCTCGACGGCGACGACATCTTCGTCATGGTTTCCGACACGACGACCAAGCCGTTCGCCGAGACCCGGCCGGAGATCCACCGCAACTACATCGACATCCAGGTGCTGGTGCACGGCCGCGAGCGCATCGGCGTCGCCGTCGACACCGGCCGCAACACGGTGTCGGAAGACACGCTGGCGGAAAAGGACCTGCTGTTCTACACCGCCGCCGAGGGCGAGACGATGCTGGAGATGACCCCCGGCAGCTTCGCCGTGCTGTTCCCCTCCGAGGCGCACCGCCCGGGCGTGGCGGTGGAAGGCCCGGAACCGATCCGCAAGATCATCGTCAAGGTCCGCGCCGCGCTCTGCCGCTGAACGCGCGCGCCGAAACGCAAAACGGGGGCCGAACGGCCCCCGTTTTTTTATGCCGGAGTTCTACTTTCCCTGGATCTTGTGGATCAGCGCGATGGTGTCGGCGACGCGCCGGGCGATCCCGGCGTAGTCCTTGGCCTCCAGCAGCGCCTTGGTGACGAGGTTGCTGCCCATGCCGACGCACACCACCCCCGCCTTGAACCACGCGGTCAGGGACTCCTCGGTGCAGTCGACGCCGCCGGTCGGCATGATCTTGCTCCACGGGCAGGGCGCGAGGACCGACTTCACGAACTCCGGCCCGCCGATGGTGGAGCCGGGGAAGACCTTGACGATCTCGCAGCCGAGTTCCTCGGCCTGGCCGATCTCCGACAGCGTGCCGCAGCCCGGGCAGTAGGCGATCTTGCGGCGGTTGCAGACCTTGGCGACGTCCGGATTCAGCAGCGGCCCGACGACGAAGCGCGCGCCCGACTGGATGTAGGCCCCGGCGGTCGGCGCGTCGACGATCGACCCCGCGCCGAGGATCACGCTCGGATCGGCCTTGGCGAAGTGGTGGGAGAGCGCACGGAACACCTCGTCGGCGAAGTCGCCGCGATTGGTGAACTCGATGCACTTCGCGCCGCCGTCGGCGCACGCCTGGATGACGTTTGTGCAGACCTCGACGTCCGGATGGTAGAAAACCGGAATCACCCCCTGCCCCATCATCGCCGACAGGACGGTCATACGATCGACAGCCATTCGTTCCTTCCCTTTGCTCAGGATCCCCAGCCCAGTTCCCGCGAGATCGTGTCCGCGGTGGCGCGCAGCACCGGGCCGAGTTCGGCCATGCGCGCCTCGCTCATGTAGAACACCGGGCTGGCGATGCTGATCGAGGCGATGATCGCGCCCGAGATGTCGTGCACCGGCGCGCCGAGGCAGCGCACGCCGAGCTCGTTCTCCTCGAAGTCGTAGGCCCAGCCCCGCACCCGCGCGGCGTCGAGCTGCGGCTCGTAATCTTCCCACCGCAGCGGCCGGGCGTCGCCCGACACCATCGTCAGGCCCTCGTCGTAAAGCTCGCGCCACTTCTCGCGCGGCATCCCGAACATCATCGTCTTGCCGAGGCTGGTGAGGGCGAGCGGCATCTGCTGGCCGATCCGCGAGCGCATTTCGAGGCCGCGCGCGCCGGGAATCTTTTCGAGATAGAGGACGCGGTTGCCGTCGCGCACGCCGAGGTGGACGGTATCGGCGGTGCGGCGCGCCAGCGCCTCGAGGTGCGGCCGCGCGATCCCCACCACCGGGCGCTGTTCGAGGGCGCGCGCGCCGAGGCGGATGAGCTGCGGCCCGAGGGTGTAGCCACGGTAGGGAACGTGGTGCAGATACCCCTCCGCCACCAGGCTCGACAGCATCCGGTGGGTGGTCGAGCGGCGGGTGCCGAGACGGCTGGATATCCCCTTCACGTACGAGACGCCGTCGGCCACGCACTCCAGCAGCGCGAGCCCGCGCACCAGCGTCTGCGTGCCCATCACCTTTTGCGAATCAGAGAGTTGGTCGTTGTCGGCGTCGGCGGCGAGCGCGGTATTTCGATCCATCGCCAGGTCCTCCCACGGAACCGGAATCACCCCGGGGAGGAAGGTTAGGGATGGCCCAAAAGAGTGTCAATTATAAACTCCATGTTCCATAATTTGGAATATTCGGGTGGGACGACGCGCGATTCCGCACCACCCGCGCGCCGCCGAAACGCAAAACGCCGCCCCCTCGCGGGGGCGGCGTCCGAGGTTGCATGCGACTCGTTCAGCCGCCGAGCAGATGCGGCAGGAACAGCGCGATCGGCGGCACGTAGGTGACCAGCAGCAGACAGACGATCATCACCGCGATGAACGGAATGATGCCGCGCGTCACCACCTCGAGCGGCGCCTGTCCTATTCGCGCGGCGACGAACAGGTCGATGCCGAGCGGCGGAGTGATGAAGCCGATCGCGAGGTTGACCACCATGATGATGCCGAAGTGCACCGGATCGACGCCGACCGACAGCGCCACCGGCATCAGGATCGGCGACAGCACCAGGATCGCCGGGGTGGTGTCCATGAAGCAGCCGACGATCAGCAGCAGGATGTTGATCAGCATCAGGATCAGGATGCCGTTGCTGGTGATGCCGATCAGCCAGTCGGTGATCATCGCCGGGATCTGCTCGATCGTGAGGATGCGGGTGAACGCCGAGGCGCAGCCGAGGATCACCATCGTCGTGCCGGTGGTCGAGCACGCCTGCCCGATCGGCGCCACCAGGGTCTTCAGGCTGAGTTCGCGGTGGATGAACACGCCGCAGACGAACGCGTACACCGCCGCCACCGCCGCCGCCTCGGTGGGGGTGAAGATGCCGGCGTAGATGCCGCCGAGAATGATCACCGGGTTGAGGAGCGCCCATTTCGCGTCCGCGAGCGCGGCGCGTGCGTGCGGCCAGGAGAACGCCTCCTCGTCGCCGCGCCAGCCGTTCTTCACCGCCGCATAGTGGCAGTAGACGATCAGCGACAGCCCGATGAGGAGTCCGGGGCCGAACCCGCCGAGGAACATCGAGCTGATCGAGGTGGAGGTGGTGACGCCGAAGATCACCATCGGGATCGACGGCGGAATGATCACGCCGATCGACCCGGCGGTGGCGATCAGCGCCAGGGTGAAGGACTTCGAATAGCCCTTCTTCAGCATCGTCGGCACCACCATCGAGCCGACCGCCGCGACCGTCGCCGGACCGGAGCCCGAAACCGCAGCGAAGAACATGCATACCACCACGGTGACGATCGCGAGGCCGCCCGCGAGGCGGCCGAAGAACACCGACGCGACGTTGAGGATGCGCCGCGACACGCCGCCCGCGCCCATCAGTTCGCCCGCGAGGATGAACAGCGGAATCGCCATGATCGGGAACGAATCGGTGCTCGACACCAGGGTCTGGGCGACGTAGCCGGGCGAGAGGGTGTCGCCCGCGAACAGCGCCGCCGCCGAGGCGATGCCGATGGCGATGCCGACCGGCACGCCGAGCACGAGGAAGAGAATGAGGCTTCCGAGAAGAACCGCGCTGACCATTTGCTCAGGTCTCCTTGGCAAGCAGGCGGACGCGATAGGCGATCGCCTGGATCTGCCTGAGCGCGGTGAGGCCGAAGCCGACGAGCGGCGCGGAATAGAGCATCCACATCGGCATCTGGATCGCGGGCGAGGTCTGGCCGAGCAGCAGCTGCTTCTGCACGATTCCCCACGAGGTGTAGACGATGAAGCAGGCGAACGCGAGGAACAGCACGTCGCCGACGATCTCGACGTAACGCTGCCCCTTCTCCGGCAGCAGCAGAACCGCCGCCTCGATGCGGATGTGCTTCATGATCTTGGCGCCGTAGCTGATGCCCATATAGATCAGCCAGACGAAGATGTAGCGCGCGAGTTCCTCCGACCAGGTCAGGGAAGCCTGCATCACGTAGCGCATGAACACCTGCACCGCGAGGATCAGGGTCATCGCCGACATCAGCGCGATGCATACGTACATCTCGAAGTAGTCGTCGAGAAACTTGATGATTTTCATGGTCGCATCCCCCAGGAGTCGAATGGCCCCGCGCACCGGAACGGATGGCGCGCCGCCGCGCGGTTCCCCGCGCGGCGGCTTCGGACGAAGGTGGAACGTCGCCGCTCCGGCCGGAGGCCGGGATCAGTGCGCGAGCATCTGATCGAGGTACTGGGGGTTCTGCATCTTCGACTTCACGCGGTCGAACACCTTGGCGTCGGCGACGCGCTTCTGCCATGCCGCCTTGTCCTCGGCCGAAAGCTCGGTGACGACGGTGCCGCCCTTGCGCAGCTTGTCGAGGATCTGCGCCTCGTACTTCTGCGACTGCTTGCGCTGGAAGTCGGTCGACTCCTTGGTCGCCTTCTCGATCGCGGCCTTCTGCTTGTCGGAGAGCTTGTTGAACTTCTCGAGGTTCATCACGACGATGTAGGGGGTGTAGACGTGCTGGGTGAGCGACACGTACTTCTGCACTTCCTGGAACTTGTTGCCGTCGATGATGCCGAGCGGGTTCTCCTGGCCGTCGACGGTGCCCTGCTGCAGCGCGGTGAACAGCTCGGTGAACGCCATCGGCGTCGGGTTGGCGCCGAACGCGGTCCAGGCGGCGAGGTGCACCTCGTTCTCCATGGTGCGGATTTTCATCCCCTTCACGTCCTCGGGGCGCTTCGCCGCGACCTTGTTGTCGGTGAAGTTGCGGAAGCCGTTCTCCCAATAGGTCAGACCCTTGAGGCCCTTCTTCTCCATCCCCTTCAGGATCGCCTGCCCGGCCTTGCCGTCGAGGGCGGTGTAGGCCTGCTGCGAATCGAGGAACAGGAACGGCGTGTCGAAGACGTAGAGATCCGGAAACATCGTCGCGAGCGGGCTGGTGGAGCTCGCCGCGATGTCGATATCGCCGAACACCGTGGTCTCGATGACGACGCGGTCGTCGCCGAGCTGGTTGTCGGGGAAGAGGTTGATCACCAGGGTGCCGCCGGATTCCTTCTCGGCGATGTCCTTGAACACCTTGCCGGCGTCCTTGGCCGACTGCGAGGTGACGTTGGCGAACTTGAGGGTCACGGTCTTTTCCGCGGCGAAGGCGGCGCCGCTCGTCGCGAGAGCCAGCGCGCCCGCGAGCGCGGCGGTGTGCATCCACTTCATCTCAGATCTCCTAAAGTGATGTTCCGTCGAATTTTTCGGTTGGAAAGAACGAGGCGGGACACGCCCCCCTTGGCGGAGAACCGCGCCCGCCGCGCGTCTTTTCTTATTGGTTTTGTTGGGAAGGGAAGGCCGATCCCGCGGCCCTCCCTACCGTGCGTCAGGCGAGCTTGTTGACCGGGTAATGCACCGGTTCGCCCTTGGCCATGCGCACCGCCTCCTCGGCGACCTTGCGCTTGAGCTCGAGACCGGCTTCCTCCGAGTACCACGCCATATGCGGCGTGATCAGGCAGTTGTCGAACTTGCGCAACGGCGAGTCCGCCGCCAGCGGCTCGGCCTCGGTGACGTCGAGCGCCGCGCCGGCGATCTTGTTCGCCGCGAGGGCGCGGGCGAGCGCCGCCTCGTCGACGATGCCGCCGCGCGACACGTTGACGACGTAGGCGGTCGGCTTCATCAGCGCGAACGCCGCGTCGCCCACCATGTGGCGGGTTTCGTCGGTGAGCGGGCAGTTGACCGAGATCACGTCGGCGCGGCGATAGAGCTCGTCGAGGCTCACCGCCTCGATGTAGTCGGAACCGTCCTTGGCGTTCGGCTTGTAGTAGGCGTCGAAGCCGATCACGTGGCAGCCGAGCGCGCGCACCTTGGCGCAGAACATCCGGCCGATGCGGCCGAGGCCGATCACGCCGACGGTCGCGCCCGCGAGGCGGAACACCGGGATCGACTTGGCGTAGTCCCAGTTGCCCGCCTTGGTGAGCGCGTTCATCTGCACCACCTTGCGGGTGAGCGCCATCATCATCGCGAGCGCCTGGTCGGAGACCTCGCTCATCGAGTAGTCGGGCACGTTGCAGACCTGCACGCCGAACTCGGTGGCGGCGGCGAGGTCGACGTTGTTGACGCCGACGCCGTAGCGGACGATCTGCTTGAGGTCGGGCGCGAGGGCGGCGATCACCTTGCGGGTGAACGGCGCATACTGGTTGAGGACGATGCCGACGCCCTTGCACTGGGCGATCAGGTCGTCCTCGGTCTTGCAGGCGAGATGGGCGAACGACAGGCCGGCCTTGTCGAACACCGCGGTCTCGACGTCCATCTTGGCGTGGTCGCAGTCGGAAACGACGATCTTCATTCTCAGGGATTCCTTTGGTTATCGGCCGAGGTAGCCGCCGTCGACGGGAATGATCGCGCCGTCGACGTAGTCGGACGCGGCGGAGGCGAGGAACAGCAGCGGCCCCTTCATGTCGTCGCCGGTGCCCCAGCGATGCGCCGGAATGCGGGCGGTGATCTCGGCGTTGCGCCCGGCGTCGGCGAGCAGCGCGGTGTTCATGTCGGTGGCCATGTAGCCGGGGGCGATCGCGTTGACGTTCACGCCGCGGCCCGCCCACTCGTTGGACAGCGCCTTGGTGAGCTGCATCACGCCGCCCTTCGAGGCCGCGTAGGCGGGCACGGTGAAGCCGCCGAAGAACGACAGCAGCGAGGCGATGTTGACGATCTTGCCCTTGCCCTGCGCCAGCATCACCCGGCCGGCGAGTTGGCAGAGGGCGAACACCGCGGTGAGATTGACCTCGATCACCTCGGCCCAGTCGTCGAGCGGGAAGTCCTCGCACTTGTGGCGGCGCTGGATGCCCGCGGCGTTGACGAGCACGTCGAGCCTGCCGCCGAGGAGCCCGAGGGCGGTCGCGAAGCCCGCCTCGCGCGCCTTGGCGTCGCCGAGGTCGACCATCACGCCGGTGGCGCCGATCTCCTTCGCGGCGTCGTGAACCTTTTCCGAGGTGCCGAAGATCACCACCTTCGCCCCCGCTTCCACCAACGCCTCGGCCATGCCGCGGCCGAGGCCGCGGGTGCCGCCGGTAACGATCGCGGTCTTGCCGGTCAAATCGAACAGAGTCACGGTCTTCCCCCTTAATTCTCGCAGTCCACCAGGACCTTGACGGTGTTGACCGCCGGATCGGCGATCATCGCGAAGATGCCCTCGGAGTTCGAGAGCGGCACCACCTGGGTGACCACCTTCTCGAGCTCGGCCGAGAGCTGGGCGGCGTAGCCCACCGCCATCTCGAACTCGCGCTTGGTGTAGACGCGGGTGCCGACGATCGTCTGCTCCTTGAAGTTGAGCTCGCGGAGATCGACGGCATGCGGCGCCTTGTGGACGCCGGTCATGCAGATCATCCCGCCGATGCGGCAGAGCCGGGTCATGTCGAGGGCGGCGCTTTCCGCACCCGAGCACTCGAACACCACGTCCATGCCGTCGCCGCCGGTGGTGCGGGCGACGTAGTCGACCACCGCCTCCTGCCTGACGTTCACCGCCTCGAAGCCGAGCTCGCGGCAAAGGCCGAGGCGCGCCTCGTCGATGTCGGAGATCACCACCCGCGACGCGCCCGAGTGCTTCGCCACCAGGGCGGTGAGCACGCCGATCGGCCCGGCGCCGGTGATCACCACGGAATCGAGGAGCTTGAAGCGGGCCTGATGCATCGACCGCACGATCACCGCGAGCGGTTCGATCAGCGCGGCGACCCGGTCGGTGAGCCCCTCCGGCACCTTGAACAGCACGTCTTCGTCGATCCATGCGTGCTCGGCGATGCCGCCGTCGACGTCGATGCCGATCAGGCGCAGGGACTTGCACACGTGCGGCGTGCCGGTGCGGCACGGCAGGCATTCGCCGCAGGAGAGCAGCGGATACGCCACCACCCGGTCGCCCTTCTTGAAGCGGCCGCGGGTGCCGGCGCCGATCTCGTCGACGACGCCGACGAACTCGTGCCCGAGGATCAACGGCGCCTTGGCGCGCGGGTGCTTGCCCGCGAAGATGCCGATGTCCGAGCCGCAGATGCCGCAGTACCGCATCCGCACCTTGACCGCGCCCTCGCGCGGCGCGGGCGGCGGAACGTCCCGGATCTCGACCTTCTCGGGTGCGGCGTAGACGAGTGCTTTCACGACCGTTCTCCATCAATACCGCCACAATCGAAGCGATGTGGCGTCGCTACCGGAAATGGATAACCATACACGAATTCGGGGGGATGCCCCGGCGCGGGATATGATCGCAGAGGATACGGTGTGTGCCGTGACTGCGTCAAGTTGAGCCGGGTCTAAAATCAAACAACTTCTTGATTTGATCGCAACTGGGGCAGGACAGTTGCCATACCTCCGAGAACCTTGAACTGTACATGACCTATTATTTGAGACACTCGTCTTCCGGCCACACGCTGGGGTCGGCGAGACAGGCCGGACGACGACCTTCGAGAGCATCGATCAGCCCGTCCACCGCCAACGCCGCCATCGCCTCGCGGGTGGCGCGGGTGGCGGAACCGACGTGCGGCAGGGCGACGACGTTGGGCAGCCGGAGCAAAGGCGACTCGGGCGGCAGCGGCTCGGTCTCGAAGACGTCGAGCCCGGCGGCGCGGATCGTGCGGTTTTCCAGCGCCGCGATCAGCGCCGCCTCGTCCACCACCTTGCCGCGGGCGGCGTTGACGAAGATCGCCGAGGGCTTCATCAGCGCGAATTTGGCAGCGTCGATGATGCGGACGTTGCCGGGGCGCAGCGGCAACAGCACGACCACGAAATCGGCGGCCGCGAGCACCGCGTCGAGCGGCAGGCGGCGCGCGCCGAACGCGGAGTCGGCCTCGGGCACCGGCCGGGTGTTGTGATAGACGACGTTCATGCCGAAGCCGAGATGCGCCCGCCGCGCCACCGCCTGGCCGATCCGCCCCATACCGACGAGGCCGAGGGTCCGGTGGTGGACGTCGACGCCGAACCACTCCGGACCGACGCTGTCGGTCCACCGCCCCGCCTTCATCATACCGTTGAGCTCGACCACCCGACGCGCCGCCGCCAGCATCAGCGCCAGCACCAGATCGGCCACGGTATCGGTGAGCACCCCGGGGGTGTGGCAGAGGGGAATCCGCCGGGCGCGCAGGGTTTCGAGATCGAACCGGTCGAATCCCACCGAGACCGTCGCGGCGGCGCGCAGCTTCGGCGCCCGCGCGAGCACCGCGGCGTCGATCCGCTCGCTGACGCCGATCATCCCGTCGGCATCGCCGAGGGCGGCGAGGAAGGCCTCGGCGTTGCCGTCGTCGACGGCGTCGAAGCAGGTGAGATCGAAGCGTTCCGCCAGCCGCGCGCGCTGCTCCGGCGGCAGTTCCGTGTAGACGACGACGCGTGGCCGCATGACTGTACCTCCGATTGCCGAGGCGGAGATACTAGCCGGTCGCGCAGGAATTGGTCCAGGAGTTCCCGCACAGAAATTCGATTCCGGAGAGAAGAACCCGTTGGTCGCCCGGCTTCCGAGAGGCGAGAAGACTGGACCGCAGGATTCGCCTCTCGTATACTGGCTTGGGTGTATTTGTGAACTACACGAATCCGCCCCAATCGTTTGACGAATACATTGTCTCACATTCTGAAACAACGACTGTGAATTCTTCGGCTCACCGCGCCGGAGGATCACCAGCAGCGGAGGCGCAAGTGCAGCGGAAGCCCTTCACCATCGCCATGATCGGCGAATGCATGATCGAACTGCAGGAGCAGGCCGATGGCGCGATCACCATGAAATTCGGCGGCGACACCTTCAACACCGCCGCCTACATGGCGCGACTGGGCGAGGATCTCGGGCCGTTCGTCAGCTACGTCAGCGCCATCGGCGACGACCCCTACAGCGACGCGATGGCGAAATTCTGGCGCGACCAGGGCGTGTCCGACGACCTCGTCCTGCGTCGCCCGGGCAAGCGCCCCGGCCTTTACATCATCAAGCTCGAACCCTCGGGCGAACGCCACTTCTTCTACTGGCGCAGCGACGCGGCGGTGCGCGAGTGCTTCGAGTGCGACGGCTCCGACGCGCTCCTCCAGTCCCTCGGGCGGTTCTCCGCGATCTACCTCTCGGGCATCAGCATCGCGGTGCTCAAGCCCGCGAGCCGCGAGCGCCTGTTCGCCCGCCTCGCCGAACTCGCGGCGGGGGGCACGGCGATCCACTTCGACTGCAACTACCGCCCGCTGCTGTGGGAAAGCAAGGACGTCGCCAAGGCGCTGTACGAGAAGCTGTTCGGGTTCTCCGCCTCGGTTCTGGTGACCGTCGAGGAGCTCGACGTCGTCGGCACCGACGTCGCCCACGCGGCCGACTACTTCCGCCGCTTCCCCAATGTCGAGGCGGTGATCAAGGACGGCGCCAAGCCCTGCACCCTGATCGTCGGCGGCAAGGTCTCGACGGTGCCCGCCGAAACCGTCGCGCAGGTGGTCGACACCACCGCCGCGGGCGACTCGTTCTCGGCCGCCTACATCCTCGGCCGCACCCTCGGCCTCGCGCCGGAAGAGGCGGCGAAGCGCGCCCACACCACCGCCGCGGCGGTGGTCCGTCATCGCGGCGCGATCATCCCCAAGGACGCGACGCCGAAGGTGTTCAGCGCCGCCGAAGCTTTGAGCGCGAAGGTCTGAGCTCCATATCTTCGCGAAAGGAGATTTCGCACATGCTCGACATCCGTCATCCCTCCCACCCGGAGGACGCCAAGCACTACACCACCGACCGCCTGCGCAAGGAGTTCCTGATCCAGAACATCTTCGTGCCGGGACAGGTCAACCTCACCTACAGCCACGTCGACCGCGTCGTCGCGGGCGGCGCGTGCCCGGCCGGGGAGCCGCTCGCGCTGGTCGCCCCGAACGACTTCGGCGTCGATTCGTTCCTCGAACGCCGCGAACTCGGGTTGATCAACGTCGGCGGCCCGGGCGTGCTCACCGTCGACGGCGAAAGCCACGAACTCGAAAAGACCGACGGCTTCTACGTCGGCATGGGCACGAAGTCGGTGGTCTTCGCCAGCAAGGACGCCAAGACCCCGGCGAAGTTCTATCTCGTCTCCTCGCCCGCGCACCACACCTATCCGAGCGTCAAGATCCTCCGCAAGGATATCGAGCCGGTGCGCCTCGGCGATCAGGAGAACTCGAACAAGCGCAGCATCTACAAGTACATCCAGCCGGCCACGGTGAAGAGCTGCCAGCTCGTGATGGGAATGACCGCGCTCGAGCCCGGCAACATGTGGAACTCGATGCCGTGCCACACCCACGAGCGGCGCATGGAGGTCTACTTCTACTTCGACCTGCCGGAGACCGCCCGCGTCGTCCACTTCATGGGCGAACCGAGCGAAACCCGCCACATCTTCATGTCCAACGAAGAGGCGGTGATTTCGCCGTCGTGGTCGATCCACTCCGGCGTCGGCACCCACAACTACACCTTCATCTGGGGGATGGCGGGCGAAAACCAGACCTTCGACGACATGGACCACGTCGCAATGCCGGACCTGCGCTGACCGACGCTCAGTCTTCCGGCATGAAAAACGGGGAGGGCCGCGGCCCTCCCCTTTCGTTTGCGGCGGCACCGCTCAGTTCATCAGCCCGGCGGCCTTCGGCAGCCAGAGCGAGAGCGCGGGCAAATAGGTCACCGCCATCAGCACCGCCACCAGCGCCACGAAATACGGCAGCAGCGGCTTGAACACGTCCTCGATCCTGAGCCCGGCGATCTTGCAGCCGGTGAACAGGATCGGCCCGACCGGCGGCGTGATCGTGCCGATCGAGAGGTTGAAGACCATGATCACGCCGAAGTGGACGATGTCGATGCCGAGCGACAGCGCCACCGGCAGGAAGATCGGTGCGAAGATCAGCACCGCCGGGGTCGGGTCCATCACGCAGCCGAGCAGCAGCATGATCACGTTCATCATCAGCAGGATCGCGACCGGACTGTCGGTGACCGACAGCAGCGTCTCGGCGATGTAGCCGGGAATTTTCGCATAAGCCATGATCCACGCCATGATCGAGGACACGCCGATCATGAAGATGATCATGCCGGTGGTCTTCGAGGCGTCGAGCAGGAAGCCGGGGATCTGCGAAATCCGGATGCTGCGGTAGGCGAGCGACAGCGCGAGGGCGTAGACCACCGCGATGCACGACGCCTCGGTGGGCGTGAACACCCCCGAGATGATGCCGCCGACGATGATCACGATCAGCAGCAGCGCCGGGATCGCCTCGACGGCGACGCGCAGCTTCGCGGCGAGGCCGTGGGTGAACTCCGAGCGGTATTTGTATTTGCGCGCGAAGTAGAGCGCCACCAGCATGCAGCACAGCCCCCAGAGCACGCCGGGGACGTAGCCCGCCACGAACAGCGCCGCCACCGAGGTGCCGCCGCTCGCGAGCGAATAGATGATGAAGATGTTCGAGGGCGGAATCAGCATTCCCGACGGCGCGGACGCGGTGTTGGCGGCCGCCGAGAAACGCGGATCGTAGCCCTCCGCCTTCTCCTGCGGGCCGATCGCGCTGCCGATCGCGGCGGCGGCGGCGACGCCCGAACCCGAGATCGCGCCGAACAGCATGTTGGCGAAGATGTTGGCCTGCGCCAGGGACCCGGGAACGAAGCCGATCAGCGCCTTGGCGAAGTTGATCAGGCGTTGCGCGATGCCGCCGTTGTTCATGATCACGCCGGCGAGCACGAAGAACGGAATCGCCAGCAGCGAAAACGAGTTGATGCCGGTGAAGGTGCGCTGCGCGGCGGTGATGGCGACGCGGTCGAGATTGAACACCGCGAGCATCGCGAGCACCGAGCCCACGCCCATCGACACCGAGATCGGCACGCCGATGACGAGCAGCAGCGGAATCGCGATCAGCATGGTGAGGCCGACGTCGGCCGCTATTCCCGACATCGGGTCAACCCTCCCGGTTGGCGGACGCACTGTCCGCGATGAACGTCCGAACATCCCGCACGATGTTGTAGACGCAGTAGAAGATCGTGAAGCCGCCGCAGATCGGCAGCGCCGCGTAGATCTGCCCGGTGGTGATGAAGGGCATCGCCGCGTTGGTCTGGAAGATCGTGCGGTTCACCGCGTCGACGCCGCCCAGCAGCAGAATGAACATCGCGAAGCCGAGGATCACCAGACTGGTGAGAATCTGGCACGCGAGGTTGAGCTTGCGCGGCAGGCGGTCGCAGACGATGCCGATATTCATGTGCCCCTTCTCGCCGAACAGCAGCGCGGTGGCGAACAGAACCAGCCACACGAACATGATCTTGGCGAGTTCCTCCGACTGCGCGCCGGGGCTGTTGAACAGGAACCGCGCCACCACCTGCCAGGTGACGGTGACGGTGAACCCCGCGCACAGCACGATGCAAAACAGGGCGAGAATCCGATCCGCCCAGAGCTTGATCCGTTCCATGAAAACTGTCCGCTCTTGACTGGAAAAGGTCCGGCGGCGGACACGCTCCGCCGCCGGTTCAGCGATCGGACGACTACTTCATCGCCTTGATCTTGGCGTAGATCTCCTTGGTCACCGGGGAGGTCAGCTTCTCCTCGGTGAGCGGCGCGACGGCCTTCTGGAAGGCGAGCACGTCGGCTTCCGAGAACTTGCCGCCGGCCTTTTCGGCGTCGGCCTTGGCCTTCGTCACCGCGTCGTCGAAGAGCTTGAATTCGAGGTCCACCGCCTTCTTGAGCTCCTCGTTGAAGACGGTCTTCACGTCTTCCGGCATCTTGTTGTAGATCGCGGTGTTGATGACGAGGTAATCGGGCATCATCAGGTGCCGGGTGTAGGAATAATAGGGCGCGACCTCCACCTGCTTGAGCGAGGAGAAGACGATCTCGTTATTCTCGCCGCCGTCGAGCACGCCGGTCTGGATCGCGGTGTAGACTTCGCCCTGGCCCATCGAAATGCCGGAGCCGCCCATCAGGTTGAGCATCTTGATGTTGGTGTCGGACTGCATCACCCGGACCTTGAGCCCGGCGAGATCGGCCGGGGTCTTCACCGGACCCTTCTTGAGGTAGACGTTGCGCACGCCGCCGTGGAACGCCGCCAGCACCTTCACGCCCTTGTCGGCGATCGAGTTGTAGAGCTTGCCGACGATCGCCGGGTCGTTCACCACCTTCTTCTGCTGTTCGACGCTGGTGAACATGTAGGGCAGGTTGAACACCGAGAAATCGGGGTTCCAGCTCTCCAGCAGCGAGCCCGCGGTGATCGACATCGCGATGGTGCCGGTCTGCACCATCTCGACGGTTTCCTTCTGCGCGCCGAGCAGTTCGTTCGGGAACACCTCGATGCTGTAGCGGCCGTTGGTGCGCGCCTTGAGGGCCTCGCCCATCTTCTTCATCGCCTGGAACTGCGGATGGGTCTCCGGCTGGTTGAAGGCCACCTCGAGCACCACCGGCTTGTCCGCCGCGAGAGCTGCGGGCGCGCCGAGACCGAGCATCATCGCGCCGGCAAGCGCAAAGGCCACGGGTTTGTTCATCGTTTTCCTCCTCAGTTCTTGCTTGACCCTTCGGGAACCAACTCCGCGCGTTTCGGCCGGTCCGAAGCGGCACCGCGCCGAAGGGCGACGACACCGCCACCCGCCCGTTCGGATGTTCGCGCGGCGAACCGGCCGACACGCATCGGCGGATCGCATCGCAGCAACGCCCCAGTTCTCCCGCACCGCTTCCAAGTAAAAACGGCGATTTTGCCGGGAGAATGCCTTGATTATGACTTCACCATATAAACCGCCGACCGAAACCTCCGTCGACAGCCGCCGGACGATAGAAAATGCCCACATAGTGGAACACTTCGATCAACATCCGGGAACTTGTTGTCTTGGAAGATACTACAGCCGGATTGCCGGATGCAATCGCAGAAATCCTCTTCAACCGATCCGTAACTGGACCGCGCGCCCCTCCGCTGGGGTAGGACGGTGCGGACGCGGTTCGCCGCGATGGGGAACCGGCTCCGAACCGGTTCGTTTGCCGAATGCGGGCGCACGCGCCCCGGAAACCGAAAACAGGAGGTTCGAACATGAAGGACGAACGCAACCGGCGCCGCCACGAGCACGACCTGCCGCGGCACGAGCGCGGATTCGACCGCGACCACGACCGCTACGCCCACAGCTCCGACTCCGAACGGATGCGCGCCGAATGGCAGCGCGAGGACCTCGGCCGCGACACCGGCCGCCGCGGATATCCCGGAGATGTCAGGGCCCCGATGTACGCCCGGCGCTATGCCGAGGCGCACGGCCCCGGCGGAGATCCCTACGGCCGCGACGTCTACCCCGGCGACGTCGGCGGCGGACGCTTCCCCGAGGATCGCGGGCAACGCGACCCCTACGGCCGCGACATGTATCCCGGCAACGCCGCGCGCGAAGGGTACGGCCGCTACACCGGCGAAACCTACGGCGCCACCGGCGAATACGGCCAGAGCTTCGGCGAGCACCGCGGCCACGGCCCGCGCGACTACACGCGCCCGGATGCCCGCATCCACGAGGACGTGTGCGACCATCTGAGCGAAGACGGCCACGTCGACGCCCGCGAGGTCTCGGTCGCGGTGAGCGAAGGCGAAGTCACGCTATCCGGCACGGTGCCGGAACGCGCCCACAAGCGCCGCGCGGAGGACCTGGCGGAGGGGATTTCGGGCGTGCGCAACGTCCAGAACAATCTGCGCGTCGCCGACCGCGGCGACGGGACCGCCGACGCGCGCCGGATGCCGACCGGACGCTGACGCACCGGCGACGGGAGCGCCCTTCCCGGGCGTTCCCCGGCCTATTCCGGCTCGCCGAGGCGCTCCAGGGTGAGCGGATCGGGCGCGCCGCCGTAGAAGGCATCGAGCCCCTGCCGGAACAGCGCGCCATCCGCCGCGCCTTCCGCCGCGGCGAGGAACAGCGTGAGGCAGGAACGGAACTTGAGGTCGTCGGGCTGCCCGAGGATCGCCCGCACGCACCGGCCGCGATGCCCGAGCATCAGCGCCACGCCGCGCCGGAGCCGCCCGCCGAGCAGCGGGTGCGCGAGATAGGCGCGCGCCTCGGCGAGGTCCTTGATCGCGTACCGCCGCGCCGTGTCGCTGGAGCCGAGCCCCGCGACCTGGGGAAACACGAACCACATCCAGTGGCCGACCTTGGCCCCCGCCGCCAGTTCCGCCTCCGCGACCGGCCACGCCCGCGCCTGCGCCGTCACGAACCGGTCGAGCCCCTCATCCATGCGCAACCCCGCTCCTCCTGCCGGATATTCCGCCCCTGCGCAGGTCGCGGAAGAAATTCGCCGCCGCGCGACGATCGCCGGGAGTGGACGGAACCGTGAACGCCACGCCCTCGGGAGATATGAGTTTGCCGTGCCGCCCACCAGAGGCGAACCGCCAACCGTGCCGCAGAAGACGACGGATGCGCTTCGCGATGTCCTTGTCGGAGCAATATTTCGCCATGGCGAAAAAGGGGCGGCGTTTCGGCCGCCCCACCCTCGTGCGTGGGGTTACGACTTGCCGTTGCGCTCCGCCGCTTTCATGATCCGCGGCACCGCCCCGTCCTTCGACACCGCACCGCCGTTCCTGAGAGCTTCCGCGCGCTGAATCCGCGCGACGGCTTCGCGGGTCATCGGGTTCTTCGGGGTATTGGGCTGCGTCGGTTTTCCGGCCATCGTCCAGGTCTCCTTTTTCCGAAACGCGTGCCGGGAATTCCGGCCGCTCGGATGGGGATCGCCGCGTGCAATGCACGGAAAAAGGGGTAAATCGGGGGCGCGCCCCTAGTTTTTTCGGAGCAGGTCGAGCAGATCGTCGAATTCCTGCGCCGCGTCGCGGTCGGCGCGGATGCGCTCGCGCAGCGGCGCGGCCGCCTCGCCCAGCTTTTCGAGTTGCGGCAGGAACGCGGCCGCCTTCGCAACCTCGCGCCGCATACATGCGTCGACGGCCTCGGGCGGCAACGCCGCGCGGGCGAGCCTCGCCGTCGCAGCATGATAGTAGCCCCTGGACTTGCCGAGGTCGTCGAGCGGGAGCTCGCGAAACGGGTTGGGCAGCCGCCTGGCTCCCGGTCGCCAGCCGGGCGTCGTCAGATCGGCGATCAGCGCCCGCGCCAGGACCGGATCGACGAAGGCCTCGGACTCGGCCAGCAGCGCCTGCCCCAGCGCATCGACGATCTCCAAGCGCGCGCCGCGTGCGTCCACGCAGGTGCGGACGAGTTTCGTGTTTCCGAAGATCACGAACAACAGCATCAGATTGTAGAAATTCGTCCGTTCCGCGTCGGGAACCACGAAGATCTTCCCCGAAGCGGACCGGTACACGTCATCCGCGCGGATCATCTTCGTCCGCCGAAAATTCACGGCGGCGAGCCGCAAGCGGTCGTCCCGGGTTCCGAAATCCTCGGCGATCGCGTCGAGATAGCTAACGTGCGCCATAGTCGCACGCCGAAACCGTCAACAGATCGGGCAGCCCACGCACGGTGCCGAGGTCGACCCGCACCACCCGCCCGGCCATCGCGAACCAGTCCGTCGCCGCCACCGACCACCCGCGCGGACATTGCGGATGGCGGAGATATTCCGAGAGCGTACCCCGGCAGATCCCCGCCCGCATCGCCTCGGCGGCGGAGGTCGTCTGCCACGCGAAAAATCTTTCCGTGTCGCGAGCTTTGTAAATTTCCAGAAGCTCGCGGCACGCCTGCTGAAACCCTGCGGCATCGAGATCCTGGGCGCATGCCGGACGCCCCAGGCACGCAACCGCGACCAACACCGCCAAACCGACGCGCTTCATCACCCCCGCTTCCCCTCGTAGATCCTCAGTCTTTCCGCCACCAGCGCCGCGAGCAGCAACATAACCGCCAGCCCGGCCGCGGAAAGCTCCGCACCGAAGACCCGGCAACCCCCGAACGCCGCCCCCGCCACCAACCCGAGCCATGCCAGCAGATCCCGCGAAACGCGCAACGTCGTCACGCCGCGCCGCCGGCCCTGCCCGATCAGCCGCCCCCACAGCACGGTGAAGACGACGAGTTCGAGGCGCTCGCAACGCGAAAGATCCGCCATCCCCTCGCCGTACTCGAAAACCTGCGCCAGCCAATAGCCGACCGCCGCCGCACCCGCGACCGCAAACGGCACGTTCCACATCGCCAGGTAATCCCGATCGAGACGGTTCATCGATTTTCCGGAAGAGCGCCCGGGCGAGCGGGCGGGAAATTCATCTTTCGTGGAGGCAACTCAGACGTTATGTCCAATAATACACGAATGACAGGCGCAATCGCGTTTCCGGGAGCGTTTCCGATGACATTCAACGTAAAGTTCCCCCACGGGCGGGAAGTTGCCGCCCTCGGCCAGGGTTCGTGGCACCTCGGCCAGGGACGGCGTCCGCGGGACGTCGAGGAGCGGGCGATGCGCACCGGGCTCGATCTCGGCCTCACCCTCGTCGACACCGCCGAGATGTACGGCAACGGCCTGTCGGAGAGCCATATCGGCCGCGCCGTCGCCGGACGGCGGGACGAAGTGTTCCTGGTCTCCAAGGTGCTGCCGATGAACGCCACCCGGGCGGGCATCCGCAAGGCGCTGGACGCCAGCCTCGCCCGCCTCGGCACCGACCGCCTCGACCTCTATCTGCTGCACTGGCAGGACGGCCGCACCGACCTCGCCGAGGTGGTCTCCACGTTCGAGGAGCTGACGGCGGCGGGCAAGATTCTCGCCTGGGGCGTTTCCAACTTCGACGTCGCCGACATGGAGGACCTGTTCCGGGTGCCGGGCGGCGACCGCTGCGCCGCCAATCAGGTGCTCTACAACCTCGGCAGCCGGGGGATCGAGTTCGCGCTGCTGCCGTGGTGCGCCCGGCACGGCGTCGCGACGATGGCCTACACCCCGGTGGGCTCGGGCCGTCTCGCGCGCGACGCCACGCTGGCGAAGATCGGCCGCACCCACGGCGTCTCCCCCACCGCGGTGGCGCTCGCGGCATTGCTCCGCCACGGCGTGATCGCGATCCCCGAAAGCGGCGATCCCGACCACGTCGCCGCCAACGCCAAGGCGCAGGCGCTCGCGCTGTCGCCCGAGGAACTGCGCGCCGTGGACGCCGCCTTCCCGCCGCCCGACCGCAAACGCCCGCTGGATATCCTCTAGCCTAACCCACCAGATTGCGGGGTTCGCCGCGGCAGAAGGCGTCGATGTTGTCGATCAACTGGTCGGCGAGCCCCTGGATCGCCTCGCGGCTCGCCCACGCGACGTGGGGGGTGACGATCACGTTCGGCAGCGCCGCGATCCGCCGCAGCGGGTGGTCCGCGTCCGGCGGCTCGCGGGTCAGCACGTCGAAGCCCGCCCCCGCGATCCGCCCGGCGGCGAGCGCCTCGGCGAGCGCCGCCTCGTCCACCAGACCGCCGCGCGCGGTGTTGATCAGGAGCGGCGTCCTGCGCATCAGCGCGAATTCCCGCGCGCCGATGAGGTTGCGGGTCTGCGGCGTGAGCGGGCAATGCAGGGTGATCACGTCGCTGTCCCGCATCACCTCGTCGAACGGCGCATAGGGCGGCTCGGCCGCGCCCGCCCCCTTGCGCGCGGCGAACCGCACCCGCATCCCGAACGCTTCGCCGAGTTTCGCCACCGCGCCGCCGAGCACGCCGTGACCGACGATGCCGAGGGTCGATCCCGCGAGATCGGCGATCGGATAGTCGAAATAGCAGAACTGCGCCGCCGCCTCCCACCGGCCGTCGATCACCGAGCGGCGATACGGCACGAGGCTGCGCCGGAGCGCGAGGATCAGCGCGAAGGTGTGCTCGGGCACGGTGTTGCGGGCGTAGTTGCGGATGTTGGAGACCGCCACGCCCCGCGCCTTGCACGCGGCGACGTCGACGACGTCGGTGCCGGTGGCGGCCACCGCGACGAGCTTGAGACGCGGCGCGGCGGCAAGCTCGGCGGCGCCGATCGGCACCTTGTTGGTGATCGCGATGTCGGCGTCCTTCAGCCGTTCGGCGGCCTGTTCCGGCGCGGTGCGGGCATACGCGACGAGATCGTGCGGCGCGGCGGGCGCGCGCAGCACGGTTTCCGGCGACAAGGTGTCGCGGTCGAGAAAGACGATCCTGAGCATCGGGAAGCCTCCGGTCTGGCGGGCGAAAGCGGGGTGCCGATCCTAGCACGTCCGGGTCCGGCGGTGGAGGACTACGCCGGATCGTCGCCGAGGATGCGCCGCAGCGCGTTCTCGATCCGGCTGCGGTGGTTTCCGGAGCGGGCGCGGCGTCGAACTGCCGCTTGCGCACCGCGGCGCTCGGCCCGGAGGGCTCGGCGGCCAGACGTTCGGCGGCGGCGCGCGAAGCCGCGCCCGGCCCGGCGGCGGCGGATCGTCAACCGTTCGGGCGAGACCAGCCGCAGACGCGGCATTCGGTCACTCGGGCTGCGGCGGCGCGGCGGCGCGCCACCGCCGCACCACCACCACCGACAACGCCACCGACAGCAGCGCCCACGCCGTCACTCCCGCGACGAGTTCGAGCGCCGCCCCCGGCCCCGGATCGGCGAGCGCGGCGCGCGCGAGGTGCGCCAGCGCCGCGATCAGCAACACGTCGGGCACGACGCCGATCAGGCTGCCGAGGAGATAGGCGCCGAACCGCACGCCGGTCGCTCCGGCGACGAGATTGACGAGAAAGAACGGCGCGATCGGCGCCATCCGGATCGCCGCGAG
Organism: uncultured Alphaproteobacteria bacterium; assembly: GCA_900079695.1. Taxonomy (NCBI): domain Bacteria; kingdom Pseudomonadati; phylum Pseudomonadota; class Alphaproteobacteria; species uncultured Alphaproteobacteria bacterium. Next base: position 3,793,199 of record LT599022.1, on the reverse strand, counting down.
GTCGAACACGCCGTCCTGCGGCAGGTGGCGGCGGATGCGGTTGAGCCACGGCCCGAAGGTGCGGCGCAGCAATCCGGCGCCGAGACCCCGGCCGACGAGATAGGTGGCGACCGAGCTCGCGAGCGCGCCGAGGGCCGCGAGCGCCGCCCCCGGCCACACCCCGAACACCGCGAGGGTGACGATCAGCATCAGCATCAGCGGCAGCGCCGCGAGCCCCCCGGCAACGAACAGGCCGACCGCGGCGGCGGCGGTCCAGGGGTGGCGCGCCGCGGCATCGAGCGCGCTCAGCACCTCGGCGGGCTCGGCGAGGGCGGAGGTCTGCCACAGCGCCGCGAGCGCGACGAACGCCAGCACCACCGAAGCGACCTTGGCGACCGTCGGCAACGGCCGGAACGGCCGCCGCGCCGCATCCGGCCCCTCGTCGATCAGCGCCTCGGGCGGATCGGCGAGGGCATCGAAGGGAAGGAACTCGGCATCGTCGCGGACATCCTCGTCGCTCACCGGCACCAGGCGGCGGGACGACACCGGGTCGGCGAGCGCGTCGAGGGCGGAAAACAGATCGGGCGTGCCTTCGAGGGCGGCGAGCGCCGCCGCCGCGCCGCATCCGGCGTGCTCGCCGAGCAGGCGCGCGTGCGCGCGGCGGATCGCCGCGCGATGCCGCTCGTTCTCGGCGGCGAGCACGAGATCGCACTCGGTATCGAGCCCCATCGACCGGTTGCAGACGTTCGACGACCCGACCCGCAGGAGGGTGTCGTCGACGATCATCAGCTTGGCATGCACCATCACCTGCGCCGGGGCCTCCGCCGGGCCGGATTCCGGGGCCAGCAGGCGCACGCAGTCGCCGCAGCCCGCCGCGGCGAGCGCGTCCATGAACTTGGCGCGGCCGCCCGCCATGGTGGCGCGCAGCAGCCAGCCCTCATAATGGGCGGGGGTGACGAACGCAGCCTGCAGCGCGGGCGAGCGGTTGAGCCGCTCCGCCAGACGCGCGCCGAAGGCCGGTGCGGTGAGATACTGGTTCTCGACGTAGACGTGCCGCCGGGCGGCGTCGAGCATGTCGAGGTAGAGCGCCTCGACCTCGGCGACGCGCGGCTCGCGGCCGAAGCGCGGCTGGGTGCGGGCGATCCCCACCGGAATGTCGGCGAACTCCGGCGCGACGTGCGCGGGCCACGGGTCCGGCCCCGGCGCGGCGGCCACCCGTTCGCGCGCGCGGGGGGGAATCCGGTCGCAGGCCGAGCGGTTCCAGCGGCGCCGCACCAGTTCGCCGAGGTCGCGCGCGGCGTCGCCGTCCACCAGCATCTGCACGTCGTGGAACGGCGCGTAGGGCTCCCCCGAGGGGTCGACGCGGCGCGGGTCGGCGGGGCGGTGCTCGGGGGTGTCCCAGCGCCGCCGGGTGAGGTCGATGCCGCCGCAGAAGGCCACCCGCTCGTCCACCACCACGATCTTCTGGTGATGGCACGCACCGAGCGGCAGCACGTCGTCGAGACAGATCTCGATGCCGCGCGGCGCGTCCCACAGGCAGGCGTAGTTGGGCATCAGGTCCCGGCCGAAGACGTAGAACAGCGCATGATCCCACAGCAGCAGCCGCACCTTGAGCCCGGGGCGACGGGCCACCAGGGCGGCGAGGAACGGCCCGAGCTTCTCCGGCAGGCCGTCGGTCGCACCCTCCGGCCCGGTGAATGGGGTCTCGCCGTCGAGATCCCAGCCGACGATGTGGATGGTATGACGCGCCTCGCGCATCGCCGCGCGCAGCGCGCCGAAATAGGGCGCCGCGTCGACCAGCATCGCGGCGCGGCGCGCCCGGGCGACGCGCCAGACGTTGCGCCCGGGGCGCAGGATGCCGTGCGCCTCCGGCGCGGGGCGGCGAAAGAACATGCCGTGCATGGATGTCGGCCTCCGGTTTTTCCTCCCCACAACGCGCGAGGGCGGAAAACGATCCGTTCCGCGCGATCCCGCTTTTCCGCGGCGAAGCGACTGCCTAGATTGAGGGTTTCCTCGATCGGGAGCCCGCGATGATCGTCTCCGCGTCCGCCTCGGCGCGCCTCGCCGAAATTCTCGCCGGTCTCGGCGCGGTCCACGTCGCCGCCGAGCAGCCGTTCTTCTACACTTCCGGCTGGGCGAGCCCGGTCTACGTCGACGCGCGGGTGCTGATGTCCGACGTCGCCGCGCGCACCGAAGCGATGAACCTCGCCGCCCGCGAACTGCGCGAACTGGCGCAACGGCAGGCGTTCAACGTCGTCGTCGGCGTCGAAAATTCCGGCATCGCCTTCGCCGCGTGGCTCGCCGAGCGCCTCGGCCTCCCCCTCTCCTACCTGCGCAAGCGGCCGATCGGCTGGGGCAGCCGCGCGCAGGTGGAGGGTCGCCTGCCGCAGGCCGCCCGCGCGCTGCTGGTCGACGACGTGACCACCGACGGGCTGTCGAAGATCGCCGCGGCCACCGCGCTGCGCCAGACCGGCGCGCGGGTGGAGGACGTGCTGGTGTTCCTGGAATTCGACCTCTACCCCGAAACCGGCGACCGCTTCGCGGCGCAGGGGCTGGCGCTCCACGCCCTCACCAACTGGGCCGACCTCCACGCCGCGCTCGCCGCCCGGGGCCGCCTGTCGGCGGCGCAGGAGGAGATGCTCGCCGCCTTCGACGCCGACCCGGTGCGCTGGTCGATCGAGCACGGGGGCGTCGGCGCATGACGCACGACTCCCGAACCCGTCTGGCGGAGCGGATCTTCGCCGAGATCGCCGATCTGTCCGCCGACCCGCCGGGCGTGACGCGCGAGGCGTTCGGCCGCGGCGAGAACGATGCGATGGCGAAGATCGCCGGATTCGCCGCCGAACTCGGCCTCGCCGCCGAGGAAGACGCCTACCGCAATCTCTGGATGCGCCTGCCCGGCGACGCCCGCACCGCGCCGCCGGTGGCGATCGGCTCGCACCTCGATTCGGTGCCGCACGGCGGCAACTACGACGGCCTCGCGGGGGTGGTCGCCGGAATGCTGGCGACGGCGCGCTTCCGCGACCGGCCGGAGGACGCCCCGCCCCTGCGCGTGCTGGCGCTGCGCGGCGAGGAAAGCGCATGGTTCGGCAAGGCCTACCTCGGCTCGCTGGCGCTGGTCGGCAAGCTCGGCGAAAGCGCCCTGGCGCTGCGCCACCGCGACGGCCACTGCACCCTCGGCGGCGCGATGGCGATGAACGGCATTCCGGTGGAGCAGATCCGCGCGGGACGGCCGCTGGTGCGCCCCGGCGAACTCGCCGCCTACCTCGAACTCCACATCGAACAGGGGCCGGTGATGGTGGCGCGCGGCTGGCCGGTCACCGCCGTCACCGGTATCCGCGGCAACCTCCGCCACAACCTCGTCCGCTGCGTCGGCGAGGCCGGGCACTCGGGCGCGGTGCCGCGCTGGCTGCGCAAGGACGCGGTGCTGGCGGTGGCGGAACTGCTCTCGCGGATGGACGAGCACTGGCGGGTGCTGCTGCAAATGGGCATGGACCTGGTGATGACCGCGGGCATTCTCACCACCGCGCCGGAGAGCCACGCGGTTTCGGTAATTCCCGGCGAGGCGCGGTTCTCGTTCGAGATCCGCAGCCAGGACGCTGCGACGATGGAACGCTTCTACGACCTCACCCGCGAGGAGTGCCGGGCGATCGAGCGGTCGCGCGGCGTGCGCTTCGTCTTCGACGACCGCATCGACACCGCTCCGGCGGAGATGGACGCGGGCTGGACCGGCCGCTTCGCCGCCGCCGCGACCCGCCTCGGCCTGCCGTTCGAGACCATCCCCTCGGGCGCGGGGCACGACGCCGCGGTGTTCGCCAACGCCGGCATTCCCGCGGCGATGCTGTTCGTGCGCAACGCCAACGGCTCCCACAACCCCGACGAAGCGATGGACCTCGCCGACTTCCTCGCGGGCGTCGACGTGCTCGCCGAGGCGCTGCGCGGCTGACCTGCGGCCGGCCCGCGGGTTCCTGAGGGCCGTAAGTTTTTATTAACGATATTCGATATTATAGGGTATATATACCGAATATCGTCATTTCTGGAGCCTCGTCATGCCGCTGTCCGATGCGTTTTCCGGTTGGAACCTTCCCGCCTTCGGCGTGCGCGCGCCGGTGGGGGGCGATGCGCCCCTCGATCCCGACGACGGCGCGCGCACGCGCGGCGCCCTCGACCACCTCGGCTATCGCCGCAAAGGCACGGGCGACGATCCGGCGGCGCTGCTCGACGACCTGCGCGACTTCCAGACGGACAACGGCCTCGACGTGGACGGTCTGATGAACCCCGGCGGCCCGACCGAGGCCGCCCTGGGCGTCGCGCTCGCCCGCGTCGGCGCCACCGACGCCGACACCCCGGTGGTCCCCAAGGGCGACACCACCGAGCGCGCCCTCCGCTCGCTGCAGGAGACGCCGCGCTATCCCGGCGATCCGGGCCTGCGCGACCACGTGACGCGGCAATACGAAAAAGCCTATCCCGGGCCGGTCCGGCGAGACGCGGCGGGCGCGATGCTGCGGCCGGTGGCGGCGGTGACGCCCGACGCGATCGCCCCTTACGACCCCAAGGGCGCGTTGCGCCGCCGCCAGGCCGCCCGCCACGGCACCGCCGGAACCCGCAAGCTCGACCTCTCCGACTATACCGACGGAGCCGACGCCGCCCTCCCGCCGGAGGCGGAGAGCGCGAAGATCCGCGCGTATTTCGCCCAGGCTGAGGAGTTCCGGCCGCAAGTCGAAGCGTGGGCTAGGGAGATCCACCCCTCCCTCGAAACCGGCAAGGCGGAGGATTTCTTCGCCGGAATGGCGCGGATCGACGCGCTGCCCGAGGAAAAACGCCGCCTTCTGCCATTCGAAACGGCGATTCTACATGATGTCTACCGCCAGACTCTCGGAAGCGGCGACACCGAGGCGGCGCGCCAGAAAGCCTACGAAGCGGGCATGAACGTCGGCGGCTTGCGGTACCTCGATCAGGCCGCCTGGGGCGCGATGAAGCGGGCCTATTACGAGGGCCGGGCCGGACTGAACGTGATCTCCGGCGAAACCGTCGACGCCACCGCCTACGACGGCGACATGCGCGCCGACATCCCCGAAGGCTACCGCAACTCCCGCTGGGTGAAGGTCACCGACGGCACCGTCGATGCCGGGCTCGACCTCGGAACCTCGCTCCTGCCTTATGGCGCCGGTGCCATCGTCGGCGGCGTACGCGGCGCGGGCCGGGGTGCGCTCCAGGCGGCGCGCGAGGGTGGCGACGCCGCCGCCCAGCGCGAAGCCGCCGTACTCCGCGGGGCGGCCAACATGGTACCGGGCGTCGGCCGCGGCCGGACGGCGAAAATCGTCGGAAACACCGAAGAGTCGGCGTGGCGCAGATGGTGGCGCTTCCTCTCCGACCGCTACACCCAGGCCGTCGCAGACAAGGGCGCGGAAGCCGCGATCGGCGGAACGCTTGCCACGAAGCCCCGTACCCCCAAATAACCTCTCCCGATCATTCCGGAAAATCTTACCTCAGAACATCATCGCATGCACGCCAAGGCCGCCGGAGGATGCCATTTACGACAACGATACATGCCTTATCAAGAAGAGACGCCGACGGCCCTTCGTGCTCGACATGCGCGTACCAAGCAGCAACCCGAGATATTGTGGTTCCTGACAGAAGAGCTTTTCGGACCCAGTACCTGGTTTTTTCGAGATCACGGTCCTTATAGTGGCGAATGAGACTGATCTGGCTTTCAAGATGTCCGTTTTCTGCGGCTTTGATCTCCCAACGCAGAGCCGCCTCAAGGTCTTTGCTTCTTCCGCTTCCTTCACGGAAGCAAAGGCTGAGATTGCTTTGCCCCCCTGCGTAATCCTCAAGCGCAGATTTTTCATACCAGTCGCAGGCGATGCTCACATCCTTTGGAAATCCTTTGCCGAGATCGTACATGTAGCCGACGAGGTTCATCGCCTGGGCGTCCCCCGCTTCGGCGAGGGGGAGGAGGATGGTCTTCGCGGTTGCGTAGTCGCCCGCGTCGTAGGCCTCGAAGCCGTCCTCTACCGTCTGCGCCGCGGCGGGCGCGAACGACAGGGCGAGGCACAAAGCGGCGAGCGGCAGGCGCATGGTGGGATCTCCGGACGGGACGTTCGAGACTCCCACCCCAGGCTTCGGAACGCAAGCACACGAAGAGTTTCCGGCCGGAACGCTGCCGGGTGCAGGCCGGGCGGCGAAAATCGTCGGAGACACCGAAGAGTCGGCGTGGCGCAGATGGTGGCGCTTCCTCTCCGACCGCTACACCCAAACCGCCGCAGACAAGGGCGCGGAAGCCGCGATCGGTGGGTTCTCTAAGGGAAAGGACTAGGGAGGTGAGAAAATACGTGGTCGCACGCATTCAGCGGCCTCTTGAGAGCGACGGTCAAAATGGTGAAACACCATTTGTCAAAAACCGTCGCGCTCTCTCCTTCCGGAGACAAACGGGCATACCACGCCGAAACTCTGCCGGCAGTTGTATTCGTCGCATACAAAGCGCGCGCCCATCTCTGAGCTTCTCCGAGATTTCGTGTCTTATAAAACACAACCAGGGACATCTGGCTCTCACGGTGGCCATTCGTAGCAGCCTCGACTTCCCATCGCAGCGCCGTATCGAGATCTTTGTTTCGGCCAGTTCCGTCACGAAAGCAGAGCCCAAGATTGCTCTGTGCCTGTGCATATCCGAGTTCGGCAGCCTTCTCGTACCAATCGCAGGCGGCAGTCGGGTCTTCGGGAAAGCCTTTGCCGAAATCGTACATGTAGCCGATGCGGTTCATCGCCCGGGCGTCCCCCGCTTCGGCGAGGGGGAGGAGGATGGTCTTCGCGGTTGCGTAGTCGCCCGCGTCGTAGGCCTCGAAGCCGTCCTCCACCGTCTGCGCCGCGGCGGGCGCGAACGACAGGGCGAGACACAGTGCGGCGAGCGGCAGACGCATGGCGGGATCTCCGGACGGGACGTTCGAGCCTCCCACCCCGGGCTTCGGAACGCAAGCGCACCACGCGTTTCCAGCCCGAACGGCGGCGAGGCGCGGAAACCGCACCCGCTCCGCAGGACACGACGCCCCGGCGCCGCGCGGTCGGGCGCTACGCCTCCGCCACGAACAGCTTGCCGCCGATCAGCGCCGCGAGGGTGCGAAGGAACACCAGGACCACCACCGCGGTGGTCGCACCGAGGGCGATCCAGCAGACCGGCGCCAGCCCCTCCGCCCCGGTGCGTTCGTGATATTCGAGCGCGGCGATGGTGAGCGCATCGAGGGGGAAGGTGTAGGCCCACCACGACACCGCGAACGGCACCGCAAGGAACTGCCGCGCCATCGACAGCACCAGAAGCCCGAGAAACAGGGCGAAGTGGAACAGCACCCGCGCGAACGGATCGATCGCGCCGGTGAGCGCCTCGTACGAAATGAAGCCGATCGCGGGCGGCGCGATCAGGATGAACAGCGTCGGCATGAACTTCGCCGGCATCTGGTCGTGGAAGACGATGCGATAGAAGACGATGGTGAACAACACCACCCAGAACCCGAGACCGATCGAGAAGCAGAACCACGAGATTTCGGTGAAGCCGAGCGGCGCGCCGGTGAGCGGCACCAGAATGTTGCCGACCACCGGAATGAACCACGCCGGGTTGGAGTGGTGGATATCGTGGTTGCGGACGATCCAGCGGCGCAGCAGCAGCACCGTGAAGCCGAGGTGGATCGCCGCGCCCGCCGCCCAGGCCGCCAGCGCCGCGTCGCGCCACAACGGCAGCGCCGCGCGCGACAGCAGCAGCAGGCTGATGCTGAACGCCGGAAAGAAGTTGGAGCGGATCGGGTGCGCGAACTCCGCCGCGACCGCCTCGGGGTGGACCGCCGCCTTGGCGGCGTAGAGGGCGGCGATGGCGAGAAACACCGACGCCGCGACCGCCAGCGCCGCGTCGCTNAACCGCGATCGAAGAAGGAATGAAAAGGGGTAAAGCTCCATATAGATAAATGTCCGACCGCCCATCAGTCCAGTGAATGTGCCTTAATAAGCTTATCGCACGTCAATATGGGTCTATGAAATAAGCCGTTCATAACCCCAACACATATCTTGTCTAAAAACGACGCGGAAGGACCGGGATATTTTACATTAGCATACCAAGCAGAAACGCGTGAGATCGCAGTCCCGGATTTGAGCGCCTCAAGCGCCCACTTCTCCGCTTTTATAGGGTCTATGTCTCTATAGTATCGGACGAGATTGATTTGGCTGTCGAGGTATCCTTGTTCCGCCGCTCGCTCATCCCAATAAATCGCTTTCGGAATATCTTTTGGACGCCCCTCCCCGTGTTCGAAACAAAAACTGAGATTGCCTTGCGCTATAGCTTCACCAATCCCCGCCGCCTTCTCGTACCAGTCACAGGCGGCGGTCTTGTTTTTCGGGAAGCCTTTACCGAAATCGTACATATAGCCGATGAGGTTCATCGCCCGGGCGTCCCCCGCTTCGGCAAGGGGGAGGAGGATGGTCTTCGCGGTTGCGTAGTCGCCCGCATCGTAGGCCTCGAAGCCGTCCTCCACCGTCTGCGCCGCGGCGGGCGCGAACGACAGGGCGAGACACAGTGCGGCGAGCGGCAGACGCATGGCGGGATCTCCGGACGGGACGTTCGAGCCTCCCACCCCGGGCTTCGGAACGCAAGCGCACCACGCGTTTCCAGCCCGAACGGCGGCGAGGCGCGGAAACCGCACCCGCTCCGCAGGACACGACGCCCCGGCGCCGCGCGGTCGGGCGCTACGCCTCCGCCACGAACAGCTTGCCGCCGATCAGCGCCGCGAGGGTGCGAAGGAACACCAGGACCACCACCGCGGTGGTCGCACCGAGGGCGATCCAGCAGACCGGCGCCAGCCCCTCCGCCCCGGTGCGTTCGTGATATTCGAGCGCGGCGATGGTGAGCGCATCGAGGGGGAAGGTGTAGGCCCACCACGACACCGCGAACGGCACCGCAAGGAACTGCCGCGCCATCGACAGCACCAGAAGCCCGAGAAACAGGGCGAAGTGGAACAGCACCCGCGCGAACGGATCGATCGCGCCGGTGAGCGCCTCGTACGAAATGAAGCCGATCGCGGGCGGCGCGATCAGGATGAACAGCGTCGGCATGAACTTCGCCGGCATCTGGTCGTGGAAGACGATGCGATAGAAGACGATGGTGAACAACACCACCCAGAACCCGAGACCGATCGAGAAGCAGAACCACGAGATTTCGGTGAAGCCGAGCGGCGCGCCGGTGAGCGGCACCAGAATGTTGCCGACCACCGGAATGAACCACGCCGGGTTGGAGTGGTGGATATCGTGGTTGCGGACGATCCAGCGGCGCAGCAGCAGCACCGTGAAGCCGAGGTGGATCGCCGCGCCCGCCGCCCAGGCCGCCAGCGCCGCGTCGCGCCACAACGGCAGCGCCGCGCGCGACAGCAGCAGCAGGCTGATGCTGAACGCCGGAAAGAAGTTGGAGCGGATCGGGTGCGCGAACTCCGCCGCGACCGCCTCGGGGTGGACCGCCGCCTTGGCGGCGTAGAGGGCGGCGATGGCGAGAAACACCGACGCCGCGACCGCCAGCGCCGCGTCGCTGACGGCCTCGGGCACGCCGAGCACCGCGTGCGCCTTGCGCCACGCGAGGCCGAGGCCGCACACCCCCATCACCACCGCGAACAACGGTGCGGGCACATGGCACAGCCAGGATTCGCGCTCCGTTCCGGCAGCGCTGGACGAAGCGGTCATGACGTCATCCTCCGGGATTTGATATTAGATTTTTCTAATAATCAATCCCGGTCCGCCCGGCAAGCGAAAACCGGCCTCAGGCGCGTTCGCACCAGTAGGCCGAGGTCAGATAGGGAAACGTGACGGTCGCGCGGCCGCGGAGTGCCGGATAGCGGGCGATCAGGGCGCGCACCGCCTCGGCGACGTCGCCGCGGGTATCGTCGGGCAGGGCGGCGATGAAGCTCACCGACATCACCCGCGCGACGATCACGTCTTCCGGACTGCCGGCGTGGACGTGCGGGAACACCGCCTCCCGCAGCGGCCCGAAGCCCTCGGCGGGGAAGACCGTGCGCCACGCGCCGGTGGTGGCGCGGGGCGCATCGCCCTCGTAGGGCGCGATCAGGTGGGTGAGCGCCGCGACCCAGTCGACCCGCTCGTCGCGCACGTTCCAGATCAGCCCGAGGCGGCCGCCGGGCTTCAGCACCCGACGGAATTCGGCGAGCGCCCGCGGCGTGGCGAACCAGTGGAACGCCTGCGCGCACACCACCGCGTCGAAACTCGCATCGGGCCACGGCAACGCCTCGGCGACGCCCTCGCGCACCGCCACTCCCGGCAGCGCGGCGGCACAGGCGGCGCGCATCGCCGCCACGGGCTCGACCGCCGAAACCTCGGCGCCGGTGGCGGCCAGACGGGCGGTGAACTTGCCGGTGCCCGCGCCGACCTCCAGCACCGCGCGTCCGGGGCCGAGGCCGAGGGTCTCGTGCAGCCAGACGTCGGCCTGCGGCGGATATTCGGGCCGGCCGCGAGCGTAGAGACCGGCATCGCGGGAGAAACCTTCGGCGGCGGCGCGGTGGATGGACATCGTGCGGCTCCTTTCCGGGTCTGCCCCGCCCGTGCGGGATCAGCTTGCAGCGTCGCTGACCGCACGCAGCAGCGCGAGCAGCGCCGCGTTGAGCGGCGTCGGCACGCCGTGGCGCGCCCCGGCGGCGACGATCGCGCCGGTGATCGCCTCGATTTCGAGCGGCCGTCCGGCGGCGCGGTCGAAGTACATCGAGGTGCCCGCCTCGGGGGGATAGGTGAGCAGGGTGGCGAGAGTGCGCGCACCCTCGTCGGGGGCGAACGCGGCGCCGTCGGCCCGGCCGACCGCCACCGCCTCTTCGAGAATGCCGCGACACAGCGCCTGAACGTCGTCGCGGCGGAACACCGCCTGGCGTTGCAGGGTGAGCGCCGTCACCGGGTTGGCGATGGCGTTGATCAGGAGCTTGCGCCAGCCGAGGGTGTGGACGTCGGCGCTCTTGAGGATCCGCAGGGTGGTGCCGTCGAGCAGGTCGATCAGCGCGTGGCCGTCGGCGTCGTCGCCGACCGCCAGTTCCCAGTTTCCGGCGCGGCGGAAGCGCATCCGCCCGGGCGCGAAGCGCTCACCGTTGTAGTAGACGATCGTCGGCACCACCCGCGCGCCGCCGACGAACGGCGCCAGCCGCGCGGCATGGCCGATGCCGTTCTGGAACGCCGCCACCCGCGTCTCCGGCCCGCACAGGCGCGCGAGCCACGGCGCGGCGGAGGCGGTATCCTGCGCCTTGGTGGCGAGGATCACCCAATCCACCGGATGCGCATCGGCAGGGGACAGGAAGGTGCGGATCGGCCGGTCGACGACGTCGTCCGGGCGCTCGACGACGAGACGGTCGAGCGGCTTGCGCACGCAGGCGACGACATCATGACGATCCGCGCCGAGCAGACACCCGGCGACGATGCCGCCGATGCTCCCCAGCCCGACGACGGCAATACTCTCACGCTTCACGACCCGCTCCCCCAACTCCGGCCGTTCCCGGCCGCTCGCGCCCGAGTATAGCCGATCGGGGAGTGCGGCGCGACCGCGGTCAGAACTTCAACCGCTGCTTTTCCTGGCGGTGCATCAGGAACCCGGCGACCACGATCGCCACGGTGACGATGCAGACGATGATCGTCGCGAGCGCGTTGATCTGCGGACTCACCCCCAGGCGCACCGACGAATACACCACCATCGGCAGGGTCGAGGCCCCGGGGCCGGAAACGAAGCTCGCGATCACCAGATCGTCGAGCGACAGGGTGAACGCCAGCAGCCAGCCCGCCACCAGCGCCGGCGCGATCACCGGCACGGTGATGACGAAGAACACCTTGGCCGGTCGCGCGCCGAGGTCGAGCGCCGCCTCCTCGATCGAGACGTCCATCTGCGACAGCCGCGACTGGATCACCACCGTGACGTAGGCGGTGGAGAAGGTCAGGTGGGCGATGGTGATGGTGGTCATGCCGCGGGTGTCGGGCCAGCCGATCAGGTTCTGCATCGCCACGAACATCAGCAGCAGCGACAGGCCGATGATCACCTCGGGCATCACCAGCGGCGCGGTGATCAGGGTGGTGAACGCGGTGCGGCCGCGGAACCGGCCGAAGCGCGCCAGCACCAGCCCGGCGAGGGTGCCGAGCACCACCGCGCCGGTGGCGTTCAGCACCGCGATCTGGAGGCTGAGACCGGCGGCCGCGAGAATCTGGTCGTTGTGCAGAAGCTCGCCGTACCACTTGGTCGAGAATCCGGCCCACACCGTGACGAGACGGGATTCGTTGAACGAATAGACGATCAGCGAAAAGATCGGCACGTAGAGGAAGGCGTAGCCGAACGCGAGCGCGGTGAACAGCAGGGAAGACCGCCAGCGGGTCATTTGCGGCCCTCCTCGACGCGCTTCGCGCCGTCTTCCTGCGCCTTCTGGAAGCGCACGATCGGCACCACCAGCAGCAGCAGCGTCGCCACCGCCACCGCCGAGGCGACCGGCCAGTCCTTGTTCGAGAAGAACTCGGTCCACAGCACCTTGCCGATCATCAGGGTATCCGGCCCGCCGAGAAGATCGGGGATCACGAACTCGCCGACGGTGGGGATGAACACCAGCATCGACCCGGCGATCACGCCGGGCATCGACAGCGGCAGGGTGATGGTGAGAAACGCCCGGCCCGGGCGGCAGCCGAGATCGGCGGCGGCTTCGAGCAGGCTTTCGTCCATCCGCGAGAGGGTGGCGTAGAGCGGCAGCACCATGAACGGCAGATAGGAATAGACGATGCCGACGAGCACCGAGACGTCGGTGTGCATCAGGTTGAGCGGCTGGTCGATGACGCCCAGCCATTCGAGGAAATTGTTGAGCAGGCCGTTGTTCTTGAGGATGCCGATCCAGGCGTAGACGCGGATCAGGAACGACGTCCAGAACGGCAGGATGATCAGCATCAGCAGCGGCACGCGCCACTCGGGCCGGGCCTTCGAGATCGCGTAGGCCATCGGATAGCCGATCAGCAGGCAGCACACCGTGGCGATCGCGGCGATGCGGAGCGAGTTGAGGTAGGCCATCCAGTAAAGGCTGTCTTGCGCCAGCAGCAGGTAGTTCTGGAAGTTGAGGCGCAGCGTCATCACGCCGTCGTCGACCCACTCCAGCAGCGGCGTGTAGGGCGGCTGCGCGATCACCGCCTGGGAGAAGCTGATCTTCAGCACCACCAGGAACGGCAGGCCGAAGAACAGCAGCAGCCACAGGAACGGCACCGCGGTGACGAGCGCGCGGCCCCACGAGACCGTGCCCATGGCGAGCCCGCGCACCCGCACCACGAACGGGAAGCCGAGAAGCCAGCGCCAGAGATAGCCGAGAAGCGTCGGGCTCGACGGCCCGGGCGGCGGCGACAGCGGCGCGGCGGGATGAACCGGCGGCGGCATCATGTCTGCAGCACCACGCCGTTCTCCGGCTCCCAGGTGAGCCAGACCTCCTGCTCCCAGGTGAGCGGCGAGGAGGTGTGGCGGGCGAGGTTGGTGAGCTGGACATGAACCAGGGTCTTGTTCGGCAACGCGACGTAGTAGATCGAGACGTCGCCGAGGTAGGCGATCTCGGAGACCACGCCGCGCAGCACGTTGACGTCGCTCTCGGGCTTGACGTCGGTGACGGTCATCTTCTCGGGGCGCAGCGCCACCGAAACCGGCGTACCCGCCACCAGCGGCTCGGCATGGGCGATCGCCATGGTCGCGCCGACCTCGTCGCAGTGGACGAACACCTGACCGTCGTGTTCGCCGGTGACGCGGCCGTCGAACAGGTTGACCGAGCCGATGAAGTCGGCGACGTAGCGGGTCGCCGGATATTCGTAGATCGTCGACGGGCTGCCGATCTGGAGGATGCGGCCTTCGTCCATCACCGCGATGCGGGTGGACATCGTCATCGCCTCCTCCTGGTCGTGGGTGACCATGATGAAGGTGGTGCCGAGCTGCTCCTGGATATTGACGAGCTCGAACTGGGTGTGCTCGCGCAGCTTCTTGTCGAGCGCGCCCAGGGGCTCGTCGAGCAGCAGGAGGCGCGGGTGCTTGGCGAGCGAGCGGGCGAGCGCGACGCGCTGGCGCTGGCCGCCGGAAAGCTGGTGCGGGCGGCGCTTGGCATAGGGTTCGAGACGCACCAGACGCAGCATCTCGGCGACGCGCTCCTTGATCTGCGCCTTCGACGCGCCCTCCTGCTTCAGTCCGAAGGCGATGTTCTGCTCCACCGACATGTGCGGAAACAGCGCGTAGGACTGGAACATCATGTTGACCGGGCGGCGGTACGGGGGGACATGGGTCATGTCCGCCCCGTCGATGTAGATGTGGCCGGAATCCGGCGTCTCCAGGCCCGCGAGCATGCGCAGCAGAGTCGTCTTGCCGCAGCCGGAGGCGCCCAGAAGCGAGAAGAACTCGCCCTGGAACACCTCGAGGCTGACGTTGTCGACCGCGTAGTGGTCGCCGAAGGCCTTGGTCACGCCTTCGATCGAGACGATCGGCCGCGCCTTGGGGTCCTGCCACGCTTCAAGAGAGTGCGGCGCGCGCGCGCCTTGAGCCACCGGCATCCGTTTGTCCTCTTGCCCTTACTGGCCGGTCTTGACCCGGGTCCAGGCGCGGACCCGGTAGCGGATCAGGTCCTGGCCGTTCTCCGGCAGCATGTAGAGGTTGTCCATCACCGCTTCCGACGGATAGATGCCGGGGTCGGTGCGGACCTCCTCGTCGACCAGCGGCGTGGCCGCCTTGTTGGCGTTGGCGTAGGCGACGAAGTTGGAGATCGCCGCCACCACCTCGGGCTTCATGATGTAGTTGATGTAGGCGTGGGCCTCGTCCGGGTTCGGCGCGTCCTTCGGGATCAGCATCACGTCGGTCCAGAGCACCGCGCCTTCCTTCGGGATGATATAGCGGATTTTCACGCCGTTGCCCGCCTCCTCGGCGCGCGCCTTGGCCTGAAGGATGTCGCCCGAATAGCCGTGGGAGACGCAGACGTCGCCGTTGGCGAGATCGTTCACGTACTGCGAACCGTGGAAATACTTGATGTAGGGGCGGATCTTCTTGAACACGTCGGCGGCGGCGTCGATGTCCTTCTTGCTGGTGGTCGCCACGTCCTTGCCGAGGTAGCGCAGCGCCATCGCGAAGGTCTCTTCCTGGTCGTCGAGGAAGGTGATGCCGCAGGCGGCGAGCTTCTTCGCGTTCTCGGGTTTGAACAGCAGCGCCAGCGAGTCGACGTCGGCCGAGTCTCCGAGAACCTCCTTGACCTTGTCGACGTTGATGCCGACGCCGGTGGTGCCCCACATGTAGGGCACGCCGTGGGCATTGCCGGGGTCGATGGATTCGAGCGCTTTCATCAGCTTCGGATCCATGTTCTTGAGGTTGGGCAGCTTCGACTTGTCGAGTTCCCGGTACAGCCCGGACTTGATCTGCCGCATCGCGAACGGGCGGGCGGTCGGGAACACCACGTCGTAGCCCGACTTGCCGGCGAGCAGCATCGCCTCCAGCACCTCGTTGCTGTCGTAGACGTCGTAGACGACCTTAACGCCGGTTTCCTTGGTGAAGTTCTCCAAGGTATCTTCGGCGATGTAGTCGGTCCAGTTGTAGACGTGCACCACCTTGTCCGCCGCGTTCGCGGGGACAACGGCCAGGCTGCACGTCAAAGCCGCCGTCAGGGCGGCAAAGGTGGCAGTACGCATCGGTTGCTGGTCTCCTCGAAAGAACCCGTTGCCCTCACGCGCGACCGGCCCCCGGCGCGCGAAGCGGAAGATCGCGAAACGCTCCCAACTCTTTGCGGAATGTGGCCTATCTTGCAACCAGGGACAAGGGGCGAGCGCCGACGATGCCCGAATTCGCGGCACCGCCTGCCGCACGCCGTGGGTGCCCCGCCCCGGCCTTCCACCGGAGCGGGAATTCACACGGCGACCTCAGCGCCGCGACGCCTCGGAAATGATGCTGTCGATCTGACGGTTCATCGTCCCCATACGCTGAGCGAGGCTCTCCGCCGCGCCGAGAACCTCGCCCGCGGCGCGGCTGGTGCCGGAAACCCGGGCGGCGATGGCGTCGATCGCCGACGACACCGTCGACACCGAATCGGAGGCGGTCCGGATGTCTTCGACGATGCCGCCGACCGTGGCGGTCTGCGATTCGACGGTGTCGTGGATGGTGTGGGCGATCTGGTTGATGTCGCCGATGGTCTGCGCCACCTGTTCGATCACCGTCACCGACTGCCGCGTCACCGACTGCATCCGGCCGATCTGCGAGGAGATGTCCTGGGTCGCGCGCGCGGTCTGGTTGGCGAGGTTCTTCACCTCCCCCGCCACCACCGCGAACCCCTTGCCCGCCTCGCCCGCGCGCGCCGCCTCGATCGTCGCGTTCAACGCCAGCAGGTTGGTCTGGCTGGCGATGGTGTCGATCAGTTCGATCACCGCGCCGATGGTGTCGGCGGCGGAGGCGAGATCCCCCAGCACCGCGGTCGCCTCTCCGGCGCGGCTTGCCGCGTCGTCGGCGATGCGCGCCGAGCGGTCGGCGAGTTCGGAGATCCGGCCCATGCCGTCGGACACCTCGCCCACCGCCGCGACGGCGCGGCCGACCGCGTCGGCGGCGCGCGACGCCGCGCCCGCCACCAGACCCGCCTCGTCCTCGGCCTGCACCGAAGCCTCGCGCATGCCGACGGCGCGTTCGCGCACCAGATCGGCGTCGGAGGACGCCTGCGCCACCTCGTCGCGGATGCCGGAACCGATGCCGTCGATGGTGGCCATCAGCGCGGTGGTGGTGCGGCCCATGCCCTCGATGCCCTTGTTGATGCGCTCGGAATAGGCGCGGAACTCGCCGTTCATGCCGGTCAGCACGATGCGGCGGAAGTAGCGGCCGCGGTTGGCGTAGTCCATCACCGCTCCGGCCTCCTTGGCGAAGGCTTCGAGGGTATCGAGCAGGCCGTTGATGTCGTGCAGCATCCGCCCCATCAGGCCGTGGTTGCGGATGTCGTGGACGCGGACGTTGAGATCGCCCGCCGCCGCCGCCTCGATCGCCGCCACCGCCTTCATCACGCTCCGCGACGCACGACGCAGATAGAGGTTACTGCTCACCAGACAGCCGATCGCCACGAGCAGGACCGCGAGATCGAACCAGTCGCCCTGGGTCGTATCGGAAGCGACCACCGCGAACAGAATTCCGATCCCGAGCCAGTTGCCGAACATCGCCTTGCCGAGCGACGACGTCCGCCTCGGCTCAGAAGAGGAAAATATACTCATCGTATGCCACTCCGGCGGTCTTGAGGTGGGCGTCGAGCATGGCGCGGCCGGCGGCCATGCCGGATTTCGGATCGGGACGCGACGCCTCGGCGGCGCGAAGCTCGCGGTAGAGCGCCGCCGCCTTGTCGACCGCGTCGCGGCGCGGCGCGCGGCGCGACGAGTGGTAGCCGACGATCCGCCCGGCGGCGTCGAAGCTCGGGGTGACATGGGCGAACACCCAGTAGTGGTCGCCCGATTTCGCGAGGTTGACGATGTAGGCGAACATCTCCTCGCCCGCGGCGATCGTCTCCCACAGCAATTGGAAGATGCAGCGCGGCATGTCGGGGTGGCGGACGATGTTCTGGCTCCGCCCGACGAGCTCGACGTCGGTGTACTGGGCGACCCGGCAGAAGGTTTCGTTGGCGTAGGTGATGACGCCGCGGGGATCGGTCTTGCTGACGATCAGGTCGGTTTCGGGCCAGGTCCGCTCGACCCCGGTGGGGGTAACTTTCGGTCGCGACACTCCGGTCTCCCTCGGGTTCTTCTTGGTTGGTCTTCAGATGGACACGGCAGCCCGTCCGTTCAACCTAAGCTTGTCTCACCCAAATGGCGGGGCTAAAGCGAGAACACGAACTCGTCGTAGGCGATCCGCTTCTCTTCGAGGATCGCGAGCAGCGCGGCGACCGAAGCGTCGAGGCCCGCTTTCGGGCTGGCGGCACGGTCTTCTATCGCCTTGAGATCGCGGTACAGGGGCACCACCTTCGCCACCGCGTCGCGGCGCGGCACCCGGCGCGAGGAGTGGTAGCCGACGATCCGCCCGGCGGCGTCGAAGCTCGGCGTGACGTGGGCGAACACCCAGTAGTGGTCGCCGTTCTTCGCCTGATTGACGACGTAGGCGAAGATTTCGTCTCCCGCCGCGATGGTGTCCCACAGCAGCTTGAACACCGCGCGCGGCATGTCCGGGTGGCGGATGATGTTGTGGCTCTGCCCTTCGAGCTCGTCGGCGGTATAGCCCGCCACCGCGCAGAACACCGCGTTGGCATAGGTGATGACGCCGCGCGCGTCGG